>JAWQFT010000001.1:0-21978 GCA_035968055.1 Jaaginema sp. PMC 1080.18
GCCCAAAAACCACTGCCTACTGCCCAATACCCACTGCCCCTTATCGCTGTTGACTGAAAGAGCGATCGCCCCAAAACAACCACAAACGAGCAATTCCTCCGGTAAGAATTGCCGTACAAGCCCCGATAATTATAGCGATCCCCGGAATTGCCCAAACTTCTGGGGTGATGAGGGATTGTAAGCCATCTTGGGGAGAAGGAGTTTCAGGAGTTTCAGGAGTTCCTGCAACTGCTACCATTTCAACTGTAGCAATCCGGTAGGCGATCGCCCCCACGACAAAACCACAACCCAAACCAATTCCCGTCGCGATCGCTTTCTGTTGAAAATCGCGGTTATTTTTGGCTTGGTAGATACTAATTTCCGTGCGTAATAAATTGAAAGTAGCATCAAGGAGTTTTTCGCCATCTTGTAAACGTCTCCAATCGCGATCGACTTGCCACAAATATTGCTGAGAAACTTCAGGAATAAACTGTTTTAATCCCGATAAATCCGCAGCCAGTCGTTCTGAAAGAATAACACTTTCTAAATTTTCGATTTGTCGAGTATAGCTTTCACAACCTTCTGTAATTTTAGAAATTTGGTTCTTAAAATCAAAAAGATCGAGCGTATAATTGGCATATATATCTTCAATTTGCTCTAATTCTAAATCTAAATGCGCCAAACTATAACCGCGATGAACTTCTTTTTTGAACTTTTCGAGATACTGCTGAATAGTCATAATGTCGCTTTCTAAGATTTGCTTGAGCAAACGACTTTGACTATAACTTGCTAAAACTTGATGGCGATAGCTCCAGAGTTTTAGCCAATCGTCTAAAAAATAAGCAGCAGCAGCAGCAACTTCAGAGTCTGGATAAATAGCGATAATAATATGATGATTTTCTTCAATATAATTACTTTGAAACGCCTCAGAATGGACATCTTCAAAGCTCTCAGGAAAGTCAACTTTGTACTGACTAATTTCAAAGAATGTTCCTCCCAGAAAAGTATTAACACTCTTTAAATTCTCTTGCCAATCGCGATTCGGAAATAAAGCAAGATAACACTCTTTCGCTAAAAATTCGGGATTATTATGGGTTGAAGTTTGCCAATCAAACTGTGCTGAAATCATCCAAGTTTGACCGAGGGTTGTGGTTTGCTGGGCTAGTTTTTCTTCGAGAATCTCTTGGGCTTCTTTGAGCCAAGGCACGGGATAAGCAAAGTTTTTGTCGCGAGCGCTACAACTGATTAAAACACCGTAATTATCTTGTAAGCGCACGGGATAATAATAACCTTGACAATCTCCCGTAACAAAAGCAATTGTATTGAGTTGAGTTTTATCGCTCAATAATTCTACGAAATCACTTTCAAAACTGCGATCGCGTTCCCAAGAAGCATCATCAAAATCTGCGGGTAGCTTTTGCCGAAAATGAGTACGATTGTTTTGTAAATCGACTAAAGTTTGACCAAATTCTTTACGAATATCGTAGACAAATAAATCGAGGGTAGGTGCAATTAAGTTGGCCATACCAAAATTTCTATGAAAGAAAGTTGATTAGAAGTTTCAAGTTTATCAGATTACCGTAAACCCCCAAAAAAGATACGCCTGTAATCAACCTTTCAAAACTCAATACAAGCGCCTTTGAACCAGAAATTTTAGAAGTTGAGAACCCAGGATTATTTAAAATGAAAAAAAGCCTTTCAACTTCCCCAACTCCAGCTTAATTGAGCAACTCAAAGGAATCCAAAAAGCGATCGCCCGCTTCCGGGTAATCTTCTTCCGTCATAGAAACAGCAACTAACATATAAAGGCGATCGCCCACCAAATATACCCTAGTTTTGAGAAACCCCTCAGCCCCAATAAATTCCATCTCACGACCCGGATAATCTCCAATTACAATATCTCTTTCCCGTAAAAACCGACCCTCTAACACACCATTGACAGCAAAATCATCGCGAAAATTATCCAAAAACGTCGCGATTTCTGCGGAATTGTCTAAGGAAAGATCGAGATAATCGCGGTAAAATACGCCATAACCTACCGTATTGCCATTCGTATCCAGCAATACTGCCCCTGTTTTCCCGATTCCTGCTTCTGTTTCAGCCGGGGTTACTTCTTCTGTTGGAGCCGCAGGTAAAGCCACGCGAAAATTTCCCGCATCCGAAACAAACTCCTCCCATTCTTCCTCCTCCTCCATCACTTCGGTTTCGGCTTCCTCCGCTTCAGGAAGTTCCAGTTCGGGGATTTCTGGTCTAGCTTCGACTTCGGGAAGTTCCAGTTCAATGGGTTGTTCGATAGGTTCTTCAACTTCGACCGGGATTTCGGTTTGAGCGAAGGATAAAGGAAACGCGATCGCTTCTGGAAGTGCGATCGCTAAAACCAGAAAACTAACTGTACTGAAGCTCAAATAAGAAGGAAATCGCCGTTGCGTCATAACTCAAGCCCTAAAAATCGCTTAACTCAACTCATTGTATCCAGATACCCGAACTGACGTTATATTAAGTTGGTTTTGGCGATCGCGGCTTTCCTAAAAACAGGTCACATCCGCACCAAATTTCCCCAAACACAAAAACTCCCCAATTCTTAACGAAATGGGGAATAACTGCATAAAGAGCATCAATCAGTTAACTTCAATCCGCCTTTTTTCTGCGGAAGCGGTCTAAAAATCCGCGTTTCGGTTGAACTTCAACGTTTGGAGTAGGGGTTTCTATTGCGGGTGATAGTTCAACTGCACCAGCACTTTCCTCAATTACCAAGGTTTCGGTTTCCAAGTCTTTCACCTGCGGCACAATTTCAACGCTTTCTTCCGGTTCGATTGGTGTTTCCGTTGTGAGCGACTCAGAAGGAGAAGAGGTTTCTGTATCCGGTTCTACAGGTTCGACTTTGACCTCTGGGGTGGCTGCATCAGTCGCGGTTGTAGGTACGGGTACTGGGGTCTTTAGTTCGTCTTCGTTTTCAATATCTGGGGGTTCGGATGGGATGAAGAGTGGTTTCGTGACTTCTGCTTCAACTTCGGGAACTTCCTCGACTGGGGGAATTTCCGTAGGAGTTTCTTCGACTTCAGGAACTTCCTCGACTTCGGGAACTTCTACAGGAGTTTCCTCAACTTCGGGAACTTCCTCAATTGGGGGAATTTCCGTAGGAATGTTCTCAACTTCGGGAACTTCCTCAACTGGAGGAATTGCAGCAGGAACTTCCTCGACTTCAGGAATTTCTACAGGAGTTTCTTCGACTTCAGGAACTTCCTCAACTTCAGGAATTTCCGTAGGAGTTTCTTCAACTTCAGGAACTTCCTCAATTGGAGGAATCGGGGTCACAGGTTTGACATAATCTGGATCGATAATGGCAAGTGCGTCCTCATAAGCCAACCCATCGCGGCTTAATTTCGCCAAAGTGTCTTGCTGAGTGGGATCGTAGGTAATTAACTTAATTGTGGTGTCAAAGGCATTATTACTGACCACATTACCTTCGTCATCGAGTAACTCTAACTCGATCCAGTTTTGCCCTTTTCGGAAGCCTTGAAGATAAAGGGCTTGCCAGGTGTCAACGATAAAACTGCGGTTGTTGTTCGCAGTCACTCGCACTCGCCAATCTTTGACATCGGGGTCTTCTTTCGCAACGAGGTGTAACGGCGCATTGGTGAGATAGAAATCCAGTAAAATCGGTTCTGCACCATAAGTGCCTTGAGGACTGTTGTAAGTCAACAAAGGTAGGTTGGGATCGGGGGTATTATCCCCTGTCGCTGAAAATAAATGAAAGGTGGTTTGAGCATAAGCCCCTTCATTTTTAAAGCTTTCGTGCCAAGGTCGCGAGGCAAAAACTTGTAGGGTGTGAGTTCCCGGTTCTAAATCCTCGAAAACAATAGTTTCGTCTGGGTTGTAGAGTTCGCGATCGCGTCTGTGGTCGAGAATAACCTCTAAATGGGGCCCGAGACCCAAAATTTCATCCTTAAATATAGGTAAGTCTTGAACTCGCAGTTTGAGTTCTACTGTCGTGCTGTCAATCACTTCTCCGGCTTGGGGAGACAAAATCGTAACTTGGGGCTGATAGGAATCTAAAGTTTGGCTCAGTCGTTGCAGGGTCGCGGGGGGCGCAACCTCTGATATGGTCAGGCTGGTTGCTGCTGATTTCGCTTTGGGTGTTGTGGGACTGGAAGATTCGATGCGATCGCTACAACCACTCAATCCCCATGCTAAACACAACGCGATCGCCACGCACCCAATCCAGAATTTTTGCACCATTGTTCTTTTGTACTGATCTCTCAATGCTTTTCCCCTCCTCGGCAACTTGCATCTCTATTTTTATCAGATATGGGGGGTGGATGAGGACAATCGGCACTTTGTTGATTTAAACTTCAAAAAACGAGGAATTGTTAAGCTTTTTATTTCGTTTTGTAAAAAAATTTCACCTATCCTTGACTTTTGACCCAGAATTTTCAGGCTGCAAACCTTGTTAAATCAACTCCTGGGGAAATGCTAATAATTGTTAAGCACTCTCAAAATAGCCAGGATTGACCCTTTATTATCAACAAATAAGGTATTTCCAGTAAGCACCTATTCTAAAAAACAGGTATCCTACTGAACCAGAAAGGTCGATAATTTAACTTCACCTTTCATTTTCATTTGAAAAACTTTTAATTCCCGCATGGGAATGTTCCATTTTGTTGTCTAGGGAGGAGAGCCCTCATGACAATTAGTCCTCCAGAGAGAGAGGCAAAAGCAAAAGTTACGGTTGACGAAAATCCCGTTCCCACTTCCTTTGAGAAATGGGGTAAGCCGGGTCATTTTGACCGCACTCTGTCTAGAGGTCCGAAGACCACAACCTGGATTTGGAATCTCCATGCAGATGCTCATGATTTCGATAGTCAAACCAGCGATCTAGAAGACATTTCGCGCAAAATTTTTAGCGCCCACTTCGGCCACCTGGCCGTCGTCTTTGTTTGGTTGAGTGGAATGTACTTCCACGGCGCGCGCTTCTCCAACTACGAAGCTTGGTTAAGCGATCCAACTGGCATTAAACCCAGCGCCCAAGTTGTCTGGCCCATCGTCGGTCAAGACATCCTCAACGCCGATGTTGGTGGTGGTTTCCACGGCATTCAAATCACTTCTGGTTTCTTCCAGTTGTGGCGTGCTTCTGGCTTCACCAACAGCTTCCAACTGTACTGCACAGCCATTGGCGGACTCGTCATGGCAGCCCTGTGCCTTTTTGCGGGTTGGTTCCACTATCACAAACGCGCTCCCAAACTGGAATGGTTCCAGAATGCGGAGTCGATGATGAACCACCACTTATCAGTACTGTTGGGTTGCGGTTCTTTAGGTTGGGCCGGTCACCAAATCCACGTTTCTTTGCCCATCAACAAGTTGTTGGATTCCGGGGTTGCTCCGCAAGACATCCCCTTACCCCATGAGTTTATTCTCAACCGCGACTTGATGGCAGAGTTGTATCCCAGCTTCGCTGAAGGCTTAAAACCCTTCTTCACCCTGAACTGGGCAACTTACGCGGATTTCTTAACCTTCAAAGGCGGTTTAAACCCGGTCACCGGAGGACTGTGGCTGTCTGATACAGCCCACCACCACCTCGCGATCGCCGTCTTGTTCATCATTGCCGGTCATATGTACCGCACCAACTGGGGCATCGGTCACAGCATGAAAGAAATGCTCGAAGCCCATCGCGGTCCGTTTACGGGCGAAGGTCACAAAGGTCTGTACGAAATTCTGACCACCTCTTGGCACGCTCAACTAGCAATTAACTTGGCACTTTTGGGTTCTTTGACCATCATCATTGCCCATCATATGTATGCCATGCCCCCCTATCCGTACCTCGCGACGGATTACGGGACTCAGTTATCCTTGTTTACCCATCACACCTGGATTGGCGGTTTCTTAATCGTTGGTGCTGGCGCTCACGGCGCGATCTTTATGGTTCGCGACTACGATCCAGCCAAAAACGTTAATAATCTGCTAGACCGCGTGCTTCGTCACCGGGATGCGATTATTTCCCACCTCAATTGGGTTTGTATCTTCCTCGGCTTCCACAGCTTTGGGTTGTACGTCCACAACGACACCATGCGTGCCTTCGGTCGTCCGCAAGATATGTTCTCGGATACCGGGATTCAACTCCAGCCTGTGTTTGCCCAGTGGATTCAGAACCTACACGCCCTCGCTCCTGGCGGCACTGCACCGAACGCTTTAGAGCCGGTCAGTTATGCCTTTGGTGGCGGTGTGGTTGCTGTAGGTGGCAAAGTCGCAATGATGCCCATTCACCTCGGTACTGCCGACTTTATGGTGCATCACATCCACGCTTTCACCATTCACGTGACGGCCTTAATTCTGCTCAAAGGCGTACTCTACGCTCGTAGTTCTCGCCTCATCCCCGATAAGAGCGAATTGGGCTTCCGTTTCCCCTGCGACGGTCCGGGTCGCGGCGGTACCTGCCAAGTTTCCGGTTGGGATCACGTCTTCCTCGGTCTGTTCTGGATGTACAACTCCTTATCCATTGTGATCTTCCACTTCAGTTGGAAAATGCAATCGGATGTTTGGGGAACAGTATCTCCTGATGGTACGGTGTCTCACATCACCAACGGCAACTTTGCTCAAAGTGCCATCACCATTAACGGTTGGCTGCGAGACTTCTTGTGGGCGCAAGCCGCACAAGTTATTACCTCCTACGGTTCAGCACTCTCGGCTTATGGCATTATGTTCCTAGCCGGTCACTTCGTCTTCGCCTTTAGCTTAATGTTCCTGTTTAGCGGACGGGGCTACTGGCAAGAGTTAATTGAGTCTATTGTCTGGGCGCACAACAAACTTCGCGTCGCTCCGGCAATTCAACCCCGCGCTTTAAGTATCGTTCAAGGTCGCGCTGTGGGTGTTGCTCACTACCTCTTAGGCGGAATTGTTACCACTTGGGCATTCTTCCTAGCCCGGATATTGTCGGTGGGCTGACCCATTTAAGGCAAAAGTCCTGTAAAACCGTTTTAATGGAAACCGTCACCGGATATAAAATGAAATCATAATTGTTTTGATTCGGTGACGGCCATCACATAAAGAAAACAATGAGCAGCGCGATCGCATAAGTCTCATTTGTACGAGAGGAGAATTTCCTAAAGGATTTATGGCAACCAAATTTCCAAAATTTAGCCAGGATCTTGCACAAGACCCGACCACTCGTCGGATCTGGTACGGAATTGCCACAGCTCACGATTTTGAACTGCACGATGGCATGACCGAGGAAAATCTGTATCAAAAGATTTTCGCTTCCCACTTCGGTCACATCGCCATCATCTTTTTGTGGACTTCTGGCACTCTGTTCCACGTCGCCTGGCAAGGTAACTTTGAACAATGGATTAAAGATCCCCTAAATGTTCGCCCGATTGCCCACGCAATTTGGGATCCGCAGTTTGGACAAGGGGCTGTTGATGCCTTTACCCAAGCTGGGGCGGCAAACCCAGTTAACATCTGTTATTCCGGGGTGTACCACTGGTTCTACACCATCGGCATGAGAACGAACGACGAGCTACATGGTGGGGCAATGTTCCTGCTGTTGTTGGCTGCGATCTTCTTATTTGCTGGCTGGTTACACCTCCAACCCAAGTTCCGTCCGAGCTTGTCTTGGTTCAAAAACGCCGAATCTCGCCTCAACCACCACTTGGCTGGCTTGTTTGGTGTGAGTTCCTTGGCGTGGACGGGTCACTTGGTTCACGTGGCGATCCCCGAATCTCGTGGCGTTCATGTGGGTTGGGATAACTTCTTGTCCGTAAAACCTCACCCAGCCGGTTTAGCACCGTTCTTTACTGGGAATTGGGGCGCTTACGCTCAGAACCCCGATACCGCCAATCATATCTTCGGTACTTCCGAAGGCGCGGGAACGGCGATCTTGACCTTCTTGGGCGGCTTCCACCCCCAAACTGAGTCCTTGTGGCTCACCGATATGGCGCACCACCATTTGGCGATCGCGGTAATTTTCATTATCGCCGGCCATATGTACCGCACCAACTTCGGGATCGGTCACCAAATCGAAGACATCCTCAACGCTCACAAGCCCCCCAGTGGTGCTTTAGGCGAAGGTCACAAAGGAATGTACGATACGCTGAACAACTCCTTACACTTCCAGTTGGCTTTAGCCCTGGCTTGTTTGGGAGTAGTCACCTCTTTGGTGGCACAGCATATGTACTCCATGCCGCCTTACGCTTTCATCGCGCGGGACTACACCACCCAAGCGGCGTTGTATACCCACCACCAGTACATTGCTGGCTTCATTATGGTGGGTGCATTCGCTCACGGTGCGATCTTCTTGATTCGGGACTACGATCCTGAAGCTAACAAGAACAACGTGCTGTACCGCGTTTTAGAGCATAAAGAAGCGATCATCTCCCATTTAAGCTGGGTGTCCTTGTTCTTGGGCTTCCACACCTTGGGTTTATACGTCCACAACGACGTAGTTGTCGCTTTCGGAACGCCTGAAAAGCAAATCTTAATCGAGCCAGTATTCGCTCAGTGGATTCAAGCGGCTCATGGTAAAGCCCTCTACGGCTTCGATGTTTTGTTATCGAACCCTGATAGTTTGGCCACCACCGCTTATCCCAACTACGGTAACGTTTGGTTACCTGGTTGGTTAGATGGCATCAACAGCAGTGCGAACTCCTTGTTCTTGACCATCGGCCCTGGCGACTTCTTAGTTCACCACGCGATCGCCCTCGGCTTGCATACCACCACCTTGATTCTCGTCAAAGGTGCTTTGGATGCCCGTGGTTCTAAGTTAATGCCCGACAAAAAAGACTTCGGTTATTCCTTCCCCTGCGACGGTCCGGGTCGTGGCGGTACTTGCGATATCTCAGCTTGGGATGCCTTTTACCTCGCCATGTTCTGGATGCTGAACACCTTGGGTTGGTTAACCTTCTACTGGCACTGGAAACACCTGGGCGTGTGGCAAGGCAACGTCGCCCAATTCAACGAAAACTCGACCTACTTGATGGGTTGGTTCCGAGATTACCTCTGGGCAAACTCCGCGCAATTGATCAACGGTTACAACCCGTATGGCACGAATAACCTTTCGGTCTGGGCTTGGATGTTCTTATTTGGACACCTAGTTTGGGCGACAGGTTTCATGTTCTTGATCTCTTGGCGTGGTTACTGGCAAGAGTTAATCGAAACGATTGTCTGGGCGCACGAGCGTACTCCTTTGGCGAACTTGGTTCGCTGGAAAGATAAGCCCGTAGCTTTGTCTATCGTTCAAGCTCGCTTGGTTGGTTTAGCTCACTTCACCGTTGGCTATGTCCTAACCTATGCAGCCTTCCTCATTGCCTCAACCGCCGGAAAATTCGGTTAACCCGTAACCTCGGTTAGGTTGTAAAAAAAGCCCCTACCCTTTGCGGTGGGGGTTTTTTGTGGCATAAGTAACGATGTCAGCGCGAATGACTATATTTGTCGAGTCAGCGCAGTCGGACTTTGCCCTATTGCCCCGGATTTCAATCCGTAGGCGGGTTATCGGCATAGACGGTGTATCCCAACCGGATTTGGTATCAATGGGGAATTCAGTGATTTGTCGCAACAATTCAAACAAGATGCACATATCTTTATTTTAGTCAAGGACTTTTAGACAAATTGTTAAGTCAGTCAATACAGCCGTAATTCTGCATAAAGACTTATGACAAGTTAGTTCGTAAGAAAGAAGTTAATATCTGCGATAGTCACCAAAATTAATTTAGTCTTAACCTGAGTTCGAGATAAAACACATTTTCACCCTTCTTAACGAGGGATTTCAGCCTAAGAAAAAATGGGTTTTTCAGCTTATTTCGAATTCAATTGCCAATAATTTTATTTACTCTTTGAGACCATGACTATAACAGCAACCCCTCTCAAATCTCAGCCGATTTCCAAACTAGCTTATCCCAAAACTTTTATTATTGGTGCTGCTAAAAGTGGAACAACCACTATATGTAATGTTCTCAAAGATCATCCTCAAATTCATTTACCAGAAACCAAAGAACCATCTTTTTTTGCTTGGGATGAACAGTATGAACAAGGTTTAGAACATTATGCTGCTTTGTACGAGGAAGCCGAAGAAGGGCAAATTCTGCTCGATGGTTCTACTCCTTATTCTCGCTGTACAGTTTACCCAGAAGCAGCCCGACGCATTTTTGAAGCAGTTCCAGATGCTAAGTTTGTCTACCTTATGCGCCATCCGGTAGATCGTGCTTTTTCCCATTATTGTCATCGTTGGCTCAAAGAAGTACGCAAAGGAGAGCCTTTCACGGAAACTTTTAAAGAATACGTGCAAAACGATCCGATGTGTATTGATGATAGTTTGTATAAACTGCAAATCGAGCAGTATTTACAGTATTTTCCCAAGAATCGTTTTCTATTTTTGTTAACAGAAGATTTAGGTAAAGACAAGATAGAACTTGCTCAAAAAATCTGTCGTCATTTTGGTATTGATGATGCCAGAGAAAATTTTGATTCTGGGCAAGCTAATTCCAATGTAACTTCCGAATATCGCGAAATTTTGGTTAAAAATACAGTACGAGACTTCCCACTCATTAAATTAGTTAAACCCTTGCTGTCCAGTTCGACAAAAGAGTGGTTGTATAATAATGTATTGCGAAAAACAAGTTTCGTTAACAAAAAAGTTTCGGGCTTTAAACCTATACCGATGGCATCAGAAACCCGTCAAGAATTGCTAGAGTTTTACCGGGAAACAACGCAATGGGTTGAAGAATTAACAGGACGCGACTTACCCCATTGGTATCAATAAGGCTTAAGGCTGACAGCGATCGCACATCCCGAAAAATTCTAAAGTGTGATAGTAAACCTTGAATTGATGGGCTTGTTGCAATTGTTGTTCGAGGTCATGAACGGGACATTGATCGATCGCAATCGATTGACCACAATGAAGACAAGTTAGATGATGGCGGTCTTCTTGCAAAGAACTGTAGAGAGATTCTCCACTCGCTAGAGTTCGCACCTGAACCGCCCCTTCTAACTTCAACGCTTCGAGGGCGCGATAAACTGTAGCTAGACCCACCGTTTTCTTCGCAGCCCGCAACTCCAAATACAAGTCCTGAGCAGAGATTTCGCGCTGAAGAGTTTTGAGAAAGGCTAAAATCTTTTCTTGGGAGCGGGTGCGTTGCAATTTCATGATCTAATTTACAGATGGGGGCGATCGCGCCTTGGGTTGAGTTTTACAATTGATTGAGACTCAAATTTTCTTGTATCTAGAATGACACATAAATACATTGCTCAAATCTATGTTACCTTGCGGCCTTCAGTGCTAGACCCTGCCGGAGTTGCTGTGGAGTCGGGGTTACACCAACTGGGTTATGAAGGGGTAGAAAACGTTAGAATCGGCAAGTATATTGAGTTGAGTTTAACGGCACAAAGCGAAGCGGCAGCTTCGGCTCAGTTAGACCAAATGTGCGACCAATTGTTGGCTAATCCCGTGATTGAGAATTATCGCTTTGAGTTGTCGGTTATTGAGGCAGTGGGCAGTGGGCAGTAGGCAGTGGGGAGTGGGATTTTCAGTTATCGCCTCATCAGCGACTAAGGGGCAGTAGGGATTGGTTTTTGGGCAGTCGGCAATCGGCAATCGGGGGAAAGTGGGAATTTTACCCCAGAAAGGAGGTCAGAAACTTTGGCTTTTAGGGTTGATTTTAAAAATGGCTCAAAATCAAAACTATATCAAATAAGGGTTTTAGCCTAAAAAAGTAAATTTAACGTTTCGCGCGAGAGTCATCAGTGGGGAGGAAGTTAGTTTTCATAACAACTGTTATGGAGGCTGTGTCCGGCGAAGCCCAATAACCAACAACTAACAACTAACAACCAATAACCAATAACAAAAGTGATGAAATTTGGGATTATTGTCTTTCCAGGGTCGAATTGCGATCGCGATATGGCGATGGTAACACAAGGCATTTTAGGACAACCGACTCGCATGGTATGGCATCAGGATACAGACTTGAGCGATGTCGATGTAGTCGTCATACCGGGGGGGTTTAGCTATGGCGATTATCTGCGATGTGGGGCGATCGCGCAATTCTCCCCAGCCCTTCGCAGCGTCCTCGATCATGCCCAGCAGGGTAAACTGGTTCTCGGCGTTTGTAACGGCTTTCAAGTCTTAACCGAAGTGGGCTTATTACCGGGGGCCTTAATTCGCAATCGCGACTTACATTTTATCTGCGATCGCGTCCC
Organism: Jaaginema sp. PMC 1080.18; assembly: GCA_035968055.1. Classification (GTDB taxonomy): domain Bacteria; phylum Cyanobacteriota; class Cyanobacteriia; order Cyanobacteriales; family Spirulinaceae; genus Jaaginema. The sequence goes on from JAWQFT010000001.1 coordinate 12,160, forward strand.
CCTCCAAGTCGAAAACACCCGTTTACCCTGGACGCAAAACTACAACGCCGGAGAAATTATTACCCTACCCATTGCCCACGGAGAAGGTCGCTATTACGCCGATACCGACACCCTCAACGCCCTAGAGGACAATCACCAAGTCGTATTTCGTTACAGCGAAAATCCCAACGGTTCTCTCAACGATATCGCCGGGATTGTCAATCAAAAAGGTAACATCCTCGGCATGATGCCCCACCCCGAACGAGCCGCCGACGCAATGCTAGGATTAACTGACGGCAAAAAGCTATTTGAAAGCCTGCTCACTGCCGTCGCTGCGGTGTAATGCTCGAACTTCCCATTCACGAAACCTTCGGGCAAACCCTGCAAGGCGAAGGCTTTTGGGCGGGTACGCCTGTAGACTTTATTCGCTTGTCTGGCTGTCCGGTAGGCTGTTCCTGGTGCGATACAGGTTATGGGGATGGCGGGGCTAATTTACCCCGTCAACGGCGGCCAATCGCAGATTTGCTGGCAGAGTTGCGATCGCCCAGAGTCGTCATTTCGGGGGGTGAACCCTTCATCCATCCCCAACTCCCAGCCTTAGTCACCGCCATCGAAACCCAAGGTAGAACCGTCTCCATTGAAACCTCTGGGGCATTTTGGCAAGACATCTCTGCCGCCGCTTGGATTACCCTAAGTCCCAAAGAACATATTAGCCCTCAATATCCCGTCGTACCGCTATTCTGGGAAAGGGCTAATGAGATTAAGCTCGTTATTGAAACAGGGACAGAACTCGCCTATTATCAAGCTCATTGCGATGGGCATCAATCCGTATTTCTGCAACCAGAATGGAGTCAGAGGGAGAAAGCGATTCCAATTATTTTAGACTTGCTGCAACAGCATCCCCATTACCGCTTATCCCTCCAAATTCATAAATATATCAATATTCCCTAGCTAAACTTTTCCCAAGCCTTGCCTTGATAAGTTGAGCCAAATTGAGTAGGATGCAGGATTTCCGCCATAATCTCTACAGAATCCACCAAACGAGGTCCGGGGCGATTAAAATAAGCATTACCATCGGTGATATAGACGCGCCCCTTTTGTACCGCTTGGAGTTTTTGCCAACCGGGATGCTGGGGGATAAAGGCAGCTTCGGTGCGAGTCCGAGGTAAATCAAAACCACAAGGCATCATCACAATAACGTCTGGATCGGTATTAATCAGGGCATCCCAGGATAAATAAGGAGATGTTTTACCGGGTTCAGCCAGCAAACACTCGCCTCCCGCCATCGCGATCAGTTCCGGTAGCCAACTGCCTGCTGACATGAGCGGATCGAGCCATTCCAGGGCAACGACGGTAGGGATCGGCAGATTTTGCGTTTTTTCTACGCAAGCGTCCGCACGCTTTTGGAGCTTTCCTAAAGTCGGCTGAGGCGATACGCCAAATGCTTTAGCCAAGCGTTCTAAATCCGTCCAAATTTCCTCAAATATAATCGGTTGTAGGGAAATAACTTGGGGTTGAATCCCGGCAATTTCCCGAAGTCCAGCTTCAACTTCTGCCAAACTCACCGCACAAACATCGCATTGGTCTTGGGTAAGGATATGAGTGGGTTGGAGATCAGCGATCGCGTCGAGGTCGAGTTGATAAATACTCAACGCCTGCTCGATTAATTGTTTCACATCGCGGTCAATTTCGGCGCTGGGGCGATCGCTATTTAATCTCGCTGAAGTACAGACGGGCAAATCCCGGACTGCGGGGGGATAATCGCATTCGTGCGATCGCCCCACTAACGAATCTACCAAACCCAAAGCTGCCACACATTCCGTTGCCCCAGGTAGCAGCGAGATAATTCTTAACTCAGTATTGTTGCTCATGATGTTTCTGACTGAACGCGATATAATTGAGTGTTTGCATATATTAGTAAAATAGGAGAACGAACGATTATATGGCTCGTTATAGAGGACCTCGTTTGCGCGTCACCCGCCGTCTCGGCGAATTGCCGGGCTTAACCCGTAAAACCGCCCGTCGTGCCTATCCCCCCGGACAACACGGCCAAGGTCGTCGCAAGCGTTCGGAATACGCCATTCGTCTCGAAGAAAAGCAAAAACTACGCTTTAACTATGGCGTAAGCGAAAAACAATTAGTCCGTTACGTCCGTAAAGCCCGTCGTGCTACTGGTTCAACGGGTCAAGTTTTGCTGCAATTACTCGAAATGCGTCTTGATAATACCGTATTTCGCTTGGGGATGGCTGGCACAATTCCAGGAGCAAGACAATTAGTCAATCACGGTCATGTTACCGTTAATGGTGGCGTTGTGGATATTGCCAGTTATCAATGTCGTCCCGGAGATGTCATTACTGTACGCAATCGCGACTCATCCCGCCGTTTGGTTCAAGCCAATATGGAATATCCCGGCTTATCTCATATTCCCAGCCACTTAGAATTTAATAAAGACACAATGGTAGGTCAAGTCAATGGCATTGTGGAACGAGAATGGGTGGCTTTACAAGTCAACGAACTGTTGGTGGTTGAGTATTACTCTCGGAAAGTTTAACTGCACTCAATGGGTTAGCTTATTTCTACTCTCGCGATCGCCTTTTTGACTTTATAAGGCGGTGCGGGAGTGGTTCTTTTTTCAAGCTCAACTAGTGGTACAATGCCGAATCGGAAGTTGGATGATCAACTTCGTTCCTCGCTCCGGTGTAGAAAAACAATCGAGCTTACCCCCATGTTTCTCGACGACAATCTGATAGCTAATGGACAGACCAATTCCTTTACCTTTACCCACAGGTTTCGTCGTAAAAAAGTAATCGAAAACCTTTTGACTCACAGATTCAACCATACCCAAGCCATTGTCAGCAATGACAATTTGCACCCATTGACAATCGAGAGCCGAAGTCTGAATTCTAATCTCAGCCGGAGTTTCTCGTTCTTCTTGAGGCGATCGCTGATTTTCCAATTCAATTAAAGCATCGATCGCATTAGTCATAATATTCAGAAAAGCTTGATTAAGCTGTCCCGGATAGCAATCCACGGCAGGCAGTTGGGCGTAATCTTTAATAACATTAATAGGGGCAGAGTTAGGAAAAGAACTAAGACGATGTTGCAAAACTAACAAAGTGCTATCCAAACCTTCGTGAATATCAACACGCTTGAATTCAGCCTCATCCAGTCGCGAAAAGTTTTTCAAAGACAGTACAATTTGGCCGATGCGCTCTGTCCCAACTCGCATTGACTTGATAACTTCGGATAAATCCTCTTGTAAAAACTCTAAATCAATTTCCTCAGCCTGAGTCGCTAGGTCGGACATAAGCTGAGGATCGTGGCTTTGGCAAAGTTGCACAAAATTCAGTAACTCCTGGCTGTACTTTTCCAGATGTTTCAGATTGCCCTGAATAAAATTGATCGGATTATTAATTTCATGGGCAATTCCCGCAACCAATTTCCCTAAAGCCGCCATCTTTTCACTCTGCACCAATTGAGCCTGGGTTTGCTGGATTTGAGCTAACTGAAGTCTTAATTCAAGTTGAGAAATGACTTGACGACCCAGTACCTTCAGGGCTTCTTGTTGCTGTGGTTCTAGGTTGCGCGGAACGCGATCGAGCGCACAGAGTGTACCCAGCGCTTGACCATCGGGTGTCAAAATTGGGACTCCAGCATAAAACCGAACATTGGGGTCTGAAGTCACCAAAGGATTAGCAGCAAACCGCTTATCTTCTAAAGCATTGGGAACGATGAATAATTCTTCTGGCTGGCAAATCGCATGAGCGCAAAACGAGACTTCCCTGGGAGTTTCAGTTATTTCTAAACCAACTTTAGCTTTAAACCACTGGCGATCGCGATCGACTAAGCTGACTAAAGCCATCGGTGTACCGCAAATATAAGACGCTAAATGAGTCAGATCGTCAAAGGCTTTTTCGGTAGAAGTATCGAGAATTTCATAGCGGTGAAGGGCTTGTAAGCGCTCGGTTTCGTTCGCTGGCAGGGAAGATTTCTGCATGGGGTAAGTTCTCTATTGCATCAAGAACCAATAACAGCATACCAGAAAAACGCAACAATTTGTCGAATTATTCCCCCAAAGTCCAGATTTATGCCGATAAAGCCTCGATATCGCGAAAAAACCCTTAAATTAATCTTGCTGCTCCTGTGGCACGATGAAAAAGCAACTACTGTAAATTGCGTTGGAGTTCAATTGCCAAGTTCCCGCAAAAGGTCGTACCGTTTTCTGAGTCACAGATTTGACCACTACATCGTATTGACCGGGTTTGAGAGTGTAGCGTTGAACTGGCCCTTTGGCCGGACAGCCTTCAGGTTGTTGGTTGTAAAAGGTTTCACAGTCTTTTTCTCCACGTTTGACGCGAGCTTGCAGTTGCCAATCTTGGGGATCGAAAGGTAAAGATTGGTTGAGGACAGCTTGGTAATTGGCGATCGCATCTTGACATTGAGCCGTTTCATAAGCTTGCTCGGCTGCGGTAAAAAGACGGCGTACCGCTAGATAGTGATATGCGGTGTAGCTGGCTGCAATTGCCCCGACTATCCCTAACACCGCAAATTTGACGTTCTTTTGGCAATTTTTTGCAGACATCGGCGAACTTCTCCTTCTGGGACTAGGGTTGGTAATTTATCCTATGTCTGGGGAATTAAGAACTTATGCAGCCCAATTCAGGTTAACTCCAGTCCCATCGCGTTCAATTTAGCTTATTCTGCTGCTACAATAATGCGCTCCAAACGCGATCGCCCGCAAGGTTCAATACTCTGGCAATCTTGAATGGATGTGACCTCATAACGCAAATTCACTTCGCGATTGAGTAGAGTATCCTGTTGTTCGCAAATTTCAAAACTTGCCCCAACATCATATTCTTGCCCTGTGGTATCTGTCAGGGTGACATAACACATCGAATCCCCCTGGACGATTTTCTGAATTGTCGCGACTTCGGGATAACTAGCTGCGGCTTCAGGAACAGTGACGGGGGGTTCGTAATTCACAACCCCAACCCCTTCTCCACCCGGCCCGGCATCAAAGAGATAACTAAAAGGATACTGTTCGGGGGCGTTTGCCTCGGTAACTGCTTCTCCGAAAGCGTATTCCCCTCCAGGTAGGACGCATTTGCCATTTAAACCGATCCCATCGCTGTTAAGCGTCATATCTTGGCAATATTCGCTAATATCGTTCTTAGCTTGGTCGAAGAAAAAGATACTTTCAAGTGCGTTGGTTGTCGGGTTGTATTGATAAGACCCATTCAGTCCGGTAACATTCGCATCGGGTTCGGCATAAATTCCGGTGGTCACTTCAACGGCAAAGTTGACAATGGCAATATCCGGTGTTGGGGTAACATCAGCCGTATCGGTGGTTGTGGCTTCTGTTGTTTCTGAGGGAGTTGGGGTTTCTTGAGGAACTACGGTGGTTGTTTCGGGGGTATTATTACAGCCCGACGCGATCGCGACCATCAAAGCTAAAGGCAATAATTTTCTCATAACTTTAAGTTTCAGTGAGTTTATTCTCCCTTCTACACAGAAGGCGATCGCCTTTTCGGATGATTCAATTTCAAGAAGGCGATCGCCTGCAACTTGATACTTAAATTTCAAAAATAATTGCCACAAGAGACAACCTAAAAGTTAATTTCCCTTAATTGTCGTTATTCTTTGTAAAAATTCCTCGGTTAATTTGGCAAAAGCTTTAGCCCCTGGAGAATTCGCCGCCGAAAGCACAACTGGTGTAAAAGTATCAACCGCTTTTGCCACATTTACATCCATCGGAATGCGATTTTCAAAAACTTGTTCTTTCTCAAAATCTTGCTCAACTCGTTGAATCACTTGTTGATAATAACGACTGCTAAATAAACCCCCAGAAAGAATAAAAACAATACCGAGTAAATTCAAATCTATATCGGGAGCATGAATTTTCTTCAATTTGGCAATGCGACGTTCGAGCAGCTGAATTCCTACCAACGATAAAGGTTCGGGTCGTGCTGGCAAAATATAAAAATCACTCGCTACAATACCACTGCGAGTCAAAAGATTGTAACCGGGAGCGCAATCCATCAAAATAAAATCGTAATCATCTAAAACGGGTTCGATAATATTAGGAATTAACGTCCCTTCAAAATTTTGCCAAACTTGAGCGAAGTTCAGATCGTCTTCATTACTCGCTTGTTTGTGCAGGGTTTCCGAAATAACATATTCGTCGTACAGTTCGATATCACCGGGTAATAAATCCAAGCCCGGAACATCACAAACCGACGGCACAATAAAATCAGGCGTAAAGTATTTCCGATTGATATAAGGCCGAATAATTTTATCAATCAAATAACTAATAGTTTGACGATTTTTGCGAATTTTGGCGAAGTCGTGGGGAGCGATAACGCTGAGAGTGGCGCTAATTTGAGAATCCAAATCTAAGATTAAAACCCGTTTGCCGTGATTTTTAGCCAAACAAGTTGCCAGATTAACGGTGAGGGTAGTTTTACCGACACCGCCTTTCATATTAACGGTGGTGAGAACCAGTGCCATGCGATCGCGTTTTGGTAGATTAAATTTACGACTTTACGATTATATCGGTCAAAGCCACTGTCGCGATCGCGACAGTGGCAGGCTTCGCCTGATCTCGCTACTTTTAGATTGCCACGAACAGATTGAGAAAATTGAAGACAGCATAATAACGCCCAAAGACTATGTTAAAAATCCCATGACTGTAGACGAAGATAAAATTGCGGCGGTGGAGCAAAAACCCTCCTCACCACCACCAGATGGCTTTGCTGGCCAACTATCCTTTCGCTCTCGCCCCTGGTATGGGGATTAATGCCTTTTTTGCCTATACCGTGGTTTTAGGGCTGGAAATCGACTGGAAACTGGCGTTAGCTTGCGTTTTTGTCGAGGGGTTGGTATTCATTGCCCTCACCCTCACAGATATTCGCCGCCATCTCATTACCGCTATTCCCACCGCCATTAAATCTGCCACCACTGTAGGTATTGGCTTGTTTTTGGCTTATATTGGCTTGAAAGGAAACCCCGAAATTGGCGGGGCTGGGTTAATTGTTCCCAATGAAGTCACCTTTACTAGCTTTGGTAGTGTTACCCAACCCCAAACCATTATGGCCATTGTGGGGATTTTGCTCGCGGCTTTCTTTCTAGCGCGTCGCATCCGAGGAGCGTTGCTGTGGAGCATTGTGGGAACAGCTTTACTCGGTTGGGTATTCCAAATTGCTCCTCCCCCAGAAGGCATTATCTCCATTCCTGCCGCTCCCACGCATCTATTCGGGGCAGCATTCACCGGACTCACGGAGTTAGGAGGTGGCAATCTTTGGAACTTTATCGCCGTGCTGTTGGTGTTTTTATTTGTGGATATGTTCGATACCATTGGTACTTTAGCCTGAATTGGGACGCAAGCGGGCTATATCGATGAAAACGGCGAGTTACCCAAAGCCAATAAAGCTCTCAGTGCCGACGCGATCGCGACCACCACGGGCGCTATTATGGGAACATCGAGTGTGACGACTTATGTCGAATCGGCTGCGGGTGTAGCTGAAGGGGGACGCACGGGCTTTACGGCTTTGATTGTGGGAGCATTATTCCTAGTTTCCCTAATTTTTACCCCCATTTTCGCTGCGATTCCCGCTTTTGCCACGACTCCAGCTTTACTCATCGTCGGCGTGTTCATGATGGCCAGCATCACCACCATTAACTGGCAAGATATTACCGAAGCAATTCCCGCCTTCTTGACCATCTTTTTTATTCCCTTTGGTTTTTCCATTGCTGAAGGATTAGCGTTGGGTTTAATTACCTATCCTCTAATCAAAACCTTTGCGGGAAGACCCCAAGAAGTCCCCTTGGTGACTTGGATTTTGGCAGTAATCTTTATCGCGCGATTTATCTTTATGGCCGTGCAATTTGGTTAAGGGACAACCCCCATAGATGTATCCCTGCACACAGACGCGATCGCGAAAGTCGCTGTAATTCTATCCCCAGATATTAATCTGGTGTGAGGAATTATTAATGAAACGATTAATTATCGGGGGTTTATGCGGACTAGCCTTAGCCGCAGCCCCCGCTACTGCCCAAATTGACCCCATGACCCAAGTCCCCAGTGCGACGCAGTTTCGGGATGTCTCTCCCCAAGATTGGGCCTTTGAAGCCTTAATGAGTTTGAGCGAGCGTTATGATTGTTTAGTCGGCTATCCTAACGGTACATTTCGCGGCAACAGTCCCCTCACTCGCTACGAATTTGCCGCCGGACTCAACGCCTGCCTCAACCAACTCGAAAGAGCTATCGGCCTTAACGCCGTCTCCCCCGACGACCTCGAAACCTTAGAGCGACTGATGCGGGAATTTGAAACCGAATTAGTCGCCCTCAGCGAGCGCGTAGACTCCCTCGAAGAAAGAGTCGGCTTCCTCGAAGACAACCAATTTTCCACCACCACCAAACTCAGCAGCAACGTCTTCCTCAACGTCACCGAAGCCAGTCCTGCCGGGGATATCAAAGTCGAAACCAACAATATCAACACCCCCCTCAATCTGCGACGAGCGGCTCGTAACAGCGTCACCAATGCCCCCATCGTCAGCATTGCCGATGACCCCTCAACCACCTTTAGTTACCTAAGCTGGATTAACTTTAATACCTCCTTCACCGGACGGGACAACCTTGCCATTCAACTCGCCGCCGGGACAGGTAACTCCCCCGCCAACGCCCTCGCTTCTGCCGGATTGTACAATACCTTCGGCGTTCCCTTCACCGACCAAAGCAGCCTCGGCACATCCGATGTCGTGATTCGGGAATTATTCTACACCTTCCCGGTAGGAGATAACTTCCGCGTCACCGTTGGCCCCCGCATCAACTGGTATCGCCACTTCGACGGCAACCGCTACACCTTCTTCCTCACGGGGGCGGGTAGCTTCAACTCTAGCGGAGGTACTTTAGTCAACGCCGTTGACCGGGGTTCGGGAGCAGTCGTTCAATGGCGCATTAACGACAAAGCCAGCTTAACGGCGGGCTATTTAGGGGAAAATACCGAATTTCTGCCCAGTCCTTTCTTTAATACTGCCTCAGACCCCGCCAAAGGCTTATTTGGCCCCACCAGCACCACTACAGTTCAGCTTTCGTTAAACCCCATCAACAACGTCAGTTTCAACGCCTTCTACACCTACTCGAAAATTGACAACAACGTTCCTATTCTCGACCAAAATGGGAATCGTACAGGTTTCGGCGTGGGGGGAGCAACCAGCGAACCATTTTATGGGGTAGCTGATGACGGTTTTGGCGGCACGATTAACGACGCTATAGCCCACACTTTCGCCATTAACGGCAGTTGGGCTATCACCCCGAATATTGGCTTATTCGGACGCTATACCTACGGCATTACCAACATTGACCCAGTAACAGTCGGTCGTCCCGACGGCAAGATTCGCGCCCAATCGGTGCAGTTAGGTGTTGCTTTCCCAGATTTGGGTAAGGAAGGCGCACTGGGTACTATCTCTTACTTGTTACCTTTCTCGATTCTCGAAGGTCGCAATTTCCTGGCTTCTGGGGGCGGTAATGGCGGCGTACAGTACGAGTTTGAGGCGACGTACTTCTATCCCCTCTCGCGCAATATCGCTCTCGTTCCCGCGTTTTACATGATTGGCAATGCGAATAACTTTAGCGACAACCCCAATATCTATGTATTCAATTTGCGAACTCAGTTTAGTTTTTAATTCAATGTTTCTCTTTTCCTAAACCTACACCGGGCGGGTTTTTCTCGCCCTTTTATTTTGAGGAAAATTGGGCTAATAATTCTGCGCGGGAGGAACTGAAGAGTAGGGGTGTAGATTCTGCCGCAGAAAGGGAGGCAATACTTTCGACAATAGCCG
>JAWQFT010000001.1:22078-101538 GCA_035968055.1 Jaaginema sp. PMC 1080.18
TACCTTCAGCTTTGGCTTCTTGGCGAATATCAGCCATCGCTTCTTCGTACATTTCTGTTAGAGTCATCATGGCTTACATTTCACTCAGACGTTGAGGAAAATCGGGCTAATAATTCTGCGCGGGAGGAATTAAGAAGTAGGGGTGTAGATTCTGCCGCAGAAAGGGAGGCAATACTTTCGACAATAGCCGCTAATTCCCCGTCTACAGCACCAAAACGGGTTTCTAACATGGCTTCGACAAAGCTGCGATTAGATTCAGCCTTGCCTTCAACTCTGCCTTCAGCTTTGCCTTCAGCCTTACCTTCAGCTTTGGCTTCTTGGCGAATATCAGCCATCGCTTCTTCGTACATTTCCGTTAGAGTCATAATCAACTCCCGATCTTCTCGATCTAAATCTTGTTGGTTTTGCTGTCGTTTGGTTAACAGCGAAATCAGGGTTCTTACTAATTTTATAATATCTGCTCGCAAGGGCAGATCGGGGGGGAGGGCTTCGAGTTCTAATACGGCTTGACGTTGGACGCTACCGCGACCAAGTAAACGCAGCCAGAGGGTTTCGGGAGTGACGGGAAGTTGGTGGATGACGATAAATGCGGTTTTGAAGATGTCACCACAAAAATAAATCCCGGCTTCGTCTGCGATGGCGTTACAGCTTTCCAAGAGGTTAGCAGAAGCGGTGGGAGTCAGAATCCAGAGACGGGGAAGTTGATTTTCGCTGATGCGGGTTTGGTCGCGGTTGGCTTGTCGTTCCCATTCTTGTTGAAGGGTGAGGAGTTTGAGTAAACAAGTGCGAATTTCGCTTTTGCTGATGGGGTTGCGGAAGGGTTCAAAAAGGGCAGGAGTGGTGGTTAAGCGCCCTAAAAGCCCTAAATCATCTCGTCGGGGGTTTTCCCCTGCAAAAGGCGTGAAAAACAGGTCAATGTAGCGAACTTCTGAGGCTACTTCTTTGTTGGTTGCGATCGTTCCCAAGGGAGCAAGGAGTTCCCTTAGATATTGTTTGGCAAATTGGTCGTGGATGAAACGGGTCACAAGGAAATTTGGCAGAGAGTTAGAGAAAATGGTAACAAAACCTTTGTTTTTGTAAAGGCTTGTTACTCTTGGCAGAAAAAACCACTGATACAATAGTTCCGTTGCGCGCTGTCTGAGCCAGGATTTATGTATCAGTCCCCTACACCTCTCCATACGTTGGAAGATTATCTCAAGTATTTCTTTGGTTATGATAGCTTTCGACCGGGACAGCGCCCGATTATTGAAGCTGCTATCGAAAACCGCGATTTATTAGTGATTATGCCGACAGGGGGCGGAAAGTCTTTATGTTTTCAGTTACCTGCTTTGCTGAAACCGGGAATTACGGTGGTGGTTTCACCGTTAATTGCTTTGATGCAGGATCAGGTGGATGCTTTGGTGGATAATGGTATTGGTGCGACTTTTTTAAATAGTAGCTTGAATTCTGAGGCAGTGCGATCGCGAACTCAGGCGGTTTTTCAAGGCAAGGTTAAGTTGCTTTATGTTGCCCCAGAACGTTTATTGTCGGAGCGTTTTTTGGGCTTTTTGGATGAGTTGGCTAACTCCATTGGGATTAATTGTTTTGCGATTGATGAGGCTCATTGTGTGTCGCAATGGGGGCATGATTTTCGCCCGGAATACCGCAAGTTACAATTGCTACGCTATCGCTATCCTAATGTGTCTTTTATGGCACTCACAGCGACGGCAACTCATCGGGTACAACAAGATATTAGCCAACAGTTACGACTGCGCCAACCTACGATTCATTTGGCGAGTTTTAATCGACCCAATTTGTACTATGAAGTGATTCCTAAACAGCCGCGTAGTTTTGAGCAATTGTTACAGAAAATTCGGTCTTTTTCGGGTTCGGGAATTATTTATTGTTTGAGTCGTCGTCAGGTGGATGAAGTGGCTGCTCGTTTGGCAAAAGAGGGGTTTTCGGTTTTACCGTATCACGCTGGCATGGAGGATGGCACGCGATCGCGCAATCAGACTCGTTTTATCCGCGATGATGTGCAAATTATTGTGGCAACGGTAGCTTTTGGTATGGGGATTAATAAGCCGGATGTGCGCTTTGTCATTCATTACGATTTACCTCATAATTTAGAACGATACTATCAAGAATCCGGTCGCGCTGGACGGGATGGCGAACCGGCTTATTGTACTTTGTTTTACGGTCGAAAAGATATTAGTACAATTAGTTATCTCATTGATAAAAAAACAGATGAAAGCGAACAAAGAATTGCTCGACAACAGTTAAATCAAATGCTTGATTACGTCGAAGGAACGGAATGTCGTCGCACGATTCAATTGAGCTATTTTGGCGAAAAGTTTTCAGGAAATTGCGATAATTGCGATAATTGTCGTAATCCCAAACCTCTCGAAGACTGGACGATAGAAGCCCAGAAATTTTTATCTTGTGTTGCTCGTTGTCGCGAACGTTTTGGCATGACACATATTATTAATGTACTACGGGGGTCAAATAATAAAAAGATTGCTCAAAATGGTCATCATCTATTGTCAACTTATAACATTGGCAAAGATCGCAGTGTGGCTGAATGGAAATTACTAGCGCGATCGCTGCTGCATCAAGGCTTAATGACAGAAACGAATGATGGTTATCGCGTTCTTAAACTCAACAAAAAAAGTTGGGAAATTTTGCGATCGCAACGTTCGGTACAAATCGCTGTTCCTCAACAAGATAAAACTACAGATTTGGCGATAAGTTCTCGGAGTTTAGAAGTTGAACTGCTTACCGAACGCTTGCGCCGTTTACGCAAACAAATTGCTGATGTTCAATCTGTTGCTCCCTATGTTATTTTCGCTGACTCTACCTTGAAAGTTATGGCGCAAAATAAGCCTCAAACTTTAGCAGATTTCCAGCAAATTTCTGGGGTAACGGAATATAAATTACAGCAATATGGGGAGCGTTTCGTCTCAGAAATTCGGGCGTTTTGTTGGGCGCAAACTACCCCGATTATGACTCCCAGTGCAACGCAAATCACTACTCTACAATTGTATCAGCAGGGCTTGGATGTGGAGGCGATCGCCACTGAGCGAGGTTTACAAGCGCGTACTATTGTCAATCACCTCAGTGAGTTGCTAGAAATGAATCAACCCGTCGATCTCGACTGTTTGGTAGCTCCCGAACATCAACAACCCATTATCCAAGCTTTGGATAAAATTGGCGATCGCTCTTTAACTCAATTAAGAGAACATCTTAATCTCAAATATAGTTACGGCGAAATTCAATTAGTCCGGGGCTATTGGCGCAGAAAACGGCGAGAATCGGTATCTTAGCGAACGATAAATTAATTCAAAAACTTCTAAAATATTACGAGATACCAGAGGTGCTGAAAGACCCAGTTTCAAGATTAAGAAACTGTAATTTTACTGAATGTATTTTGGGAGCGCGTTGACTTCAGTAAATTTACGGGGACAACGCGATCGCCAAGCTGTTACACTTACAAACAAGCACTCAGTTTCTAAAATTATGACAGAAACTAGCAAAATAGTCAAAGAACGTCGGGATTATAATACTTGGGTCGCAACAGAAACCTTAGAAGATTATTCTCTCCGTTATGCTCCCCAATCCTTTCGGAAATGGTCAGAATTTTTAGTGGCAAAGTGGAGCAACTTTCGACTCCTTACTATTTGGTATGGCGGCTACTGTGTCTTTTTCTTTGATTGCCCAATTAGGAGAACAAGTAGATTATTTACGCTTTTTACCCGATCTTGAAAAAAATAATCGTAGACGGTGGTGGTTAGCGGTAATTTTGGCTGGGCCAGGTTGGATTATATTAGGGTGTGCGAAACAATTGGGAGGAGCATTTTTAGCTTTTCTTGCCCTGCAACACGGGGTGACTATCAGCCAAGCTAAAGAGCCAATTCAGATGTATTTAGCGGGTTTTACAGATATGTTTAGCAACCCGCAAATTGTGCTACTTGTTGGCACAATTTTTGTGATTGTCTCTCAAATTAAGATTAACGTCACCAATGCTTATGCGGGGTCTTTGGCGTGGTCAAATTTCTTTTCTCGTCTGACGCACAGCCATCCCGGACGAGTAGTTTGGCTAGTATTTAATGTGGCGATCGCGCTATTGTTAATGGAGTTGGGTGTATTTGAAACTTTAGAAGCCGTATTAGGATTATATTCCAACGTGGCGATCGCGTGGGTGGGGGCATTAGTCGCGGATTTAGTTATTAATAAACCCCTGGGAATTAGCCCTTCTTACATCGAGTTTAAGCGGGCTTATCTCTACAATATCAACCCCGTGGGTTTTGGTGCAATGGCGATCGCCTCAGCAATTTCGATTTTGGCTTTTCTGGGAATTTTTGGCGAATATGCCCAAGCTTATTCGGCTTTTCTGGCGTTGGGTATTGCTTTAATTTTATCCCCCGCGATCGCCTTTCTCACTGGGGGAAAATACTATATTGCCCGTGAAAACACTCTGCGTTATACCTCGCACCATCTCCTGACTTGCTGTATCTGCGAACAAAACTACGAACCCGCCGATACCGCTTTTTGTCCGGTGTATGACGGGCCAATTTGTTCGCTATGTTGTACTCTCGATGCCCATTGTCACGACCGTTGTAAACCCGAACTTCAAATCCAACAAAAATCTTTTTGGGCTGGGTTAGCGAAGAAAATCTTTCGAGATAAAATTTCTCCCCAACTCGGTATCCGTATTTTTCGCTTTGTCGGCATTTTCCTTTTACTCGCGGGGGGAATTGGTGCAATTTTTGCGATCTCTTATTATCAAAATGTCTGGCAATTCTCACCATTCACAACTCTGCCTCAATCAGCCCGATTTGTCCTCTTTTGGCAACTTTACACCCCTTTGCTGTTAGCCTGTGGTTTGGGGGCTTGGTGGCTGGTTCTCAGCGAAGAAAGCCGCGAACTCGCAGAAGACGAACTTGACAAGCAAAACCAACAACTGCAAGGCGAAATCCACGAACGCCAACGAGCAGAAGCCGCTTTAAAAGCCCTCACCCACGACTTAGAAGATCGCGTCGAACAACGAACTGCCGAACTGCAAGAAACTGTAGCAACGTTGAAAAAAGCCCAAATGCAACTGGTTCAAAGCGAAAAGCTCTCTAGTTTGGGGCAGTTAGTGGCGGGAGTTGCCCACGAAATCAATAACCCCGTCAACTTCATTCACGGTAATCTCGAACACGCCACCAACTACGTCAACGATTTGTTAAGCGCGATCGCCCTCTACCAAAAAGAATATTCCCATCCTTCCTCAGAACTCCAAGAATTACTCCAAAATATTGAACTTGATTTCATCGAAGAAGACTTACCCAAACTCCTTGCTTCGATGAATGTGGGAACCGAACGGATTCGCAAAATTGTCCTTTCTTTGCGCGTTTTTTCCAGAGTGGATGAATCTGAAGTCAAACTAATTAATATTCACGAAGGGATTGACAGTACGCTGATGATTCTCGGTAATCGCCTCAAAGCTAATACCGCTCGTCCTGCTATTGAAGTGCTTTGTAACTACAACGAATTGCCTTGGGTTGAGTGTTATGCCGGACAACTCAATCAAGTTTTTATGAACTTACTGGCAAACGCCATTGATGCCTTTGAAGAAAGTAATCGCGATCGCACTTATGCCGAAATTCAAACCCATCCCAACCAAATTACAATTACCACCAGTCGCCTTAATACCCATTGGATTCGTATCGATATTGCCGATAATGGCCCCGGCATTCCCGAACCCGTGAGAGACAAAATTTTCGATGCCTTTTTTACCACCAAAAACGTCGGTCAAGGCACAGGTTTGGGCTTATCTATCTGCTATCAAATTATCACTGAAAAGCACCAAGGACGGCTTACCTGTCTGTCTCAACTCGGTCAAGGCACAGTCTTTCGCATCGAAATTCCCATCCATTCTCAAGCCCTCAAAGGCGAGAAGAACATTGAACCCAAAACCGTCGCGATCGAGTCTTGAGGTTTTAAGATGGTAAACGGTAATAAAATGGCTCAATCGTGAATCGCAATTTTTAAACAGGGAAAATTCATTTCAAGTCTATCGTTTATCTAGATAACTCACCCGTAGTTTAAAGTCTGGGGAATTAACATGATTGCAACGACAACAAATTTATCTTTCACTGAATTTCTACATCAAGTTCCTGAAGATAAGGGACGTTTTGAACTCATTAATGGAGAAATTGTACAATTGGAAGCAACTAGAGCGCATAAAAATGTTGCTCGTTTTTTAGTTAAAACTTTCGATCGCGAAAGCGAACGGTTAAAATTAAACTACATTGTCGATAAAGATATCGTCATTCGTACTACTACTGCCACTAATCAAGAACAAGGTAGAAACCCTGATGTGAGTGTCGTACAAGCATCAGTTTGGAATGCTAATGTTCGGGCTTACGGCGCTTTAACTGGACCCATTCAACTAGCTGTAGAAATTGCTTCGACAAATTGGGATGATGATTATATCGATAAGCTTGACGAGTACGAAAGACTGGGAATTTTAGAATATTGGATTGTCGATTATCTCGCGATCGCTAGTCGTCATTATCTCGGTAATCCCAAACAACCGACTATTTTTATTTATCATCTTGTTGGTAATAAGTATCAAGCCAAACGCTACCGAGGTAGTGAAGTAATTGTTTCTCCAACTTTTCCAGAACTTAAACTAACCGTCGCACAAATTATTGCTGCATCGGGGCTAGAATCCTTGTAACCCTTGCTCAATCAAAGTCTCAAATCTACCAGTGTTTGTTTACCATTTTAGAGTCACTACTTCAATCTCAATATCCCCTCAAATAACCATGAAAAAAGTCCGCAACTTGGCGGACTCAAAACTCAGTCGATAACGCACAAAAAAGCTTAATCGTCTAAGTCGTCATCGTCGAAGAGGTTGTCTTGAGTAGAGGTTACTTCGGCAAACTGTTGCTCAAAATTGAGGCGTTGTTCGGCACTATGGAGGAAATAGCCGCTCATCATGGCTGAGGCTAACAAACGTCCTAAACTTTCGCGATTGGTGGTAATTTTGACTCCAAAGTTATCATTGGGTAAGCCCCCTAATAACCCCACAATGTTGCGTTCCATGACTTGTAGTGATTCTGGGGAAGGTTGAGAAAGGCGGGCTGCCATTTCTGGGTCGAGGGATTGAACATAATCCCATAAAAGGTTTTTCTCGGTATTAGTATTTTGGGGAAATTCTGAGTTTTGAGGAGTTAAATTGTTCATGATTTGTTAGTTGTTACCTTGCTGGCGTTTAGCTGCTTAATTACTACTTTACTCAAGACAATGGCTTTTGCGGATACGCTAAACCGAACCTCTTAAGCAGGGATTTTGCGAACTGAGTTAGTTTTGAAAGGAGAGCGATCGCGTTTCCGTCGGAGTCAAGGGGCTATTTTGCTTCGCAGTCATCTGTTACTCAAATTTTGGGAAAGTAATTGTTGATAGTGCTGATAAGCTAGTTCAAAAATACTATAAAAGCTAATAAAGTTATAACTTCCCTTTGGATTTTAATCAAATTTAGCACAAAAAGATCGGTCTGCCAATTTCCCCGCAAAATGCCACGAATCCTCGTCGTTACAGCCGACGATGGCTCACGAGAGAATGCGGGTTTCAGCGTGCGCCATTTTTTTTCAAGTTGCCAAATTTGAAGTTAGAGCAGCCAGCAAAACGGTTATCAAAACAATTGCCACATTCAACAGCTTTGAAAACCCCTGGGGGCAAGGTTTTGGGGCATCCCCAACCCCCTAACTCTGGCTTGTAGCGCTATACAAACTGGCTACATACTCCCCGTAACCGTTGTAGGGCAAGGTTTCGCGTTCTTCCCAAGTCAAATCCGGCCCTTCACTAATAAATCGTTCTTTGGCTTGCGACCAGCGAGGATGGGGTTTTTTCGGGTCAACATTAGCAATAAAACCATATTCATTGGGAGAAATACTATGCCAATAAGTCGTCGGTTCTGCGGCAACAAATTCAACTTTGACAATCGATTTTGCCCCTTTAAAACCGTATTTCCAAGGTAAAACTGCCCGAATCGGCGCGCCATGTTGTTTGGGTAATTCTTTACCATAAATCCCGATAGCAAAAAAGGCGAGTTCGTTTGCCATTTCGTCAATGCGTAACCCTTCAGTATAGGGCCAAGGTAAAGAGCCGAAATGAAAGCCCGGTCCTGGCATTACTTCTGAATCATAAAAAGAGGTAAATTTAACAAACTTGGCTTCAGTTGTCGGTTCGACTGCTGCCATTAAAGAACGCATGGGAAAGCCCACCCAAGGTAATACCATTGACCAAGCCTCTACACAGCGAAAGCGGTAAACTCGTTCTTCTAAAGTAAACTCTTTTTTAAGGCGATCGAGATCGTAAGTTTGAGGATTTTTGACTAAACCCGTAACTGCCACTTGCCAAGGTTCGGTGGGTAAATCTTGAGCCGTTTCCCAAATTGATTTAGTGCCGCCAAATTCGTAAAAATTGTTGTATTGACTCGCTAAAATTTGCTCGGTAACGGGACGATCGACTTCTGCAAAAGCGGTATTGGTAGTCACCGATCTAATTTTGGGCAATTGATAAGTTTTTTCGAGTTTTGTGGTGCCTTCTTCAGATTTACCACAACTGGTCAAAGGCAATAAACTCGCACCAATCCCAGCCCCGACCAAAGTTTTGAGAAAATGACGGCGATTCGTATAAAATCGTTCTGAAGTTACTGGGGATTCCGGGAGAGACCAAGGCGGCGCAATACGAATCAAAGTCATGGGAAATTAAGGAAAATGGGGGTTAATATTGTTTTAATTGTAGCGATCGCGCGACCGACTTTCAAAATCTCCAGGCATAATATAAACAGACTTTTCTCGATAGCAATGGCTCGTTTTCGTCTACCTTCTCTGTTTCAATCGCCCCGGCATCAAACAAAAAATAGGGGATATCCTTTTTTCAAAACTTTGCCTGGAGAGTTACATTCTGGCAAAAACGACTCCTATGAAGACGATGTAGAATTTATCCCAACCCGTCCCCTACATCCCCGTCCTCCCCAACCGCAACCCGCGAAACCCTTTCCCTGGGGACGTTGGTTGCAAAGGCTGGGGATTGGTATTAGCGTTCCTGTCGGTCTGGTGGCGATCGCGAATTTACCCCTAGAGATGATTCGCCGTCCCGTGGCCAAAACCGCCCCCATTTTGCTCTTACCCAATTATCTGGCTATCGAGGGTGATTTCCAAAACGCGATCGCCTCAACGACAACTGCCCAAAATCAACTGGATAACGCCACTACACTGCCAGAATTAGAACTTGTCCGCCAAAATTTTGTCGCTGCTCGCGATCGCTTAGAATCTCTCCCCCTTGATTTCCTTAAGACTGTTCCCCGTTGCGATTTTGGTTGGTATCGCTGTCAATACAGCCTCAACCGTTACCAACAAACCCAAAGTCAACTCGACACGATTGAAAGCGCCCTCGCACAAGAAAAACAAGCCCAACTTGCTTTCACCAACGCCGAACAAAACCTCAAAACCGGGAAATGGGATTATTTACAAGCTTATACCGACACGGACCGTACTGCCGCGATCGCCGCTTGGCAAATTGCCCTCGATCGTCTCGCCCAAGTCCCTCCCCAAACCCTAGCGGGGAGTCTCGCCCAAGATAAACTTACCCAATACGAAGCCGAATTTCAGCAAACCGTTGGCGAACAACTTGATTCCGCCAGTCAAGAACAGCGAGCGGTAGCCCTCATTGAAAGCGCTCGACAATTCGCTTGGCAAGCAGCCCTAGCCAGCCAAAATCCCCCCCACACCGTCTCAGAATGGCAGCACGTTGAAAATCTCTGGGGACAAGCCATTCGCAGCCTCCAGCGCGTTTCTAGCCTCGATCTCGACCGTTATAACCAAGCCCAACGTCTCCTGGCTCAGTATAATGCCTACCAAGGTCAAATCCGCATTCGTCGTCAAGCCGAGCAAGACGCAGTTGCCACCCTCGAAACCGCCCAAAACCAAGTCGAAGTCTTTTTAGCTAATCCGCTTCAAGATGCCCAAGCCCAACTCCAGAGTATTCGCTACAAGTTAAATAAAATTCCCCCCGGCACAACGGTTTATCCCCAAGCCCAGGAAATGCAGGATTGGGTCGAAGGGCAGCTTTTTCAGTAATCAGTAATCAGTAATCAGTAATCAGTTAAATTTTGTCGGGAAACAAGACAAACAACCAACAACAAACAACCAACAACTATAAAGTCCGATCGCGAATTTGTTCGGCTTCAGTGAGGATAGCTTCAGGATCGTGGTCTTGCGATCTCTGTACATAGTTAATCTTGATTTCTTCGAGGAATTCTCCCAACAAATTTTGTAACTCGGTTTGGGTGGCTTTGTCCTGTAATTCGCGGCGAAAAACTCGTTTAAAGCGATCGCTCAGTTGGTCAAATAAAACCCGTCCTTCCACATCTCCGTAAGAAGTCGCCAACAATTCAATCAACGCCTTGGACAAATAATCCGCTAATTGTTCCACGGCTTCTTGGGGAAACGCCTCTAAACCGGGAATGCGTCGTAAACCTTGATAAAAGTCCGATTCTTTTAAAGCCCCGCGCAGACTGTGATGTAAAACAACTTCTAAATCCGGTTGTACTTCGGGGAGGACTTGATATATCGATAATTCCAGAATGCGGTCGATAATGGCATCAACCTTATTCACATCCCCCAATTGTACATAATCCCCCGGTTCGAGGAGCGATCGCGTTATTGCCCCCGACTCAACCGCATCTTGGGTCTGATTAATCAAGCGTACCATCAAAAATACCGAAACGCGATCGGCCAAATAAGCGGCGGGTTCGTGAGTCACCTGGGCTAAAACCCGTTCCATATTCACCAAACCCGATTTATGCAACCGTATCCCTACCGGAATAATCCGCAACCAACGCCACACCGGGAAAAACAAAAAGCTTTCGTACCAACGGCGTAACATCGCATCTCCCCAACTCAAGTCCTTTTGTCGTCGGGAAATAATTAAAGTACGGACTAAAAACTCCAGGATAAAAAAGCTCACAAACAGCGAGTCAATTTGCCAAAAGCGATCGCGATATTGTCCGTTATCGTCAACCGACCGAAAATAGTTTACCGCCAACAAAGGGCGAATTTTACCATCAAAGAAGGACAAAGCTTTTTCTGTACCTTCCTGGGCAAAATACGCGGGATTCCAGAAACGTTCAAAGGCTTGCTGCGCTGATAAAGTTTCCAGTTGATATTCCATGCGTCGCTTCAGTTTGGCAAACGTCCCAAACTTATTCGCAGCACTAAAAGGATTCTCCGCGAGCATATCCACGCTTTGACGGCGTAAATTCCCAAAAGACTCGATAACCCCTTTATTATCCAGCCCAAAGCGGTTAATTTGCCCTGCGAGGAAATCTACTGATTCGAGATAGCGTTGGGTTTCTGGATGCGGTTCAATATTTTTAATCGGGTCGTAAAGGGTGACTAAATCTGGCACTTCGCGCACATAAATATCCCGCAAGGGAAGATAACTCAAATTAAAAAGTACCAAAAGCAAATTAACCACGCCTACAACCGCAACCAACTGAAGCCACGCTTGTACCCAAAAACTGCGTTGAGAAGAATTAGTCGAATAAAGTTGCATCTATCGATTCAAATGACACCAAAAACTCAGCCTCGTAAAATACTAATTGCCAGCCATAAGCCCAGCAAACTTGCTGCCGTAAACAAGATATTACTAATGACGGATAATTGCGGCGTAGCAGCACTCGCAGACACAATCGCCGCCCCAATAATTAACGATCCCACAATAATGCCAAAAGTCAAACGATTGGCCGAATCCGCCAAGCTACGACGCAGAGCATCGAGATCGCGGATGGTAATATTCCATTTCAGAGTTTCGGAGGTGAGACGGTCGAGGAATAACTCTAGCTGACGGGGCGATCGCAATGATAAACTTTTCACATCCAGAGCCGTGCGTAAAAACGTCTCGACTGGATTATCCCCCAACAACTGACGGCGAAACAAATCCGTCATCAACGGCTTAATCTCATCGAGTAAATTAACCCTAGGGTCAAACGTTCTTGCCGTCCCCTCCAGATTCGCGATCGTCTTGGCATACAAACCCATATTACTCGGTAACTTCACCCCATTATTCCGAGATACCTGCAATACTTCGTAAAATACCTCGCTGAAATTAATCTGCGCCAAACTGAGGTTGTGATACTTCCGCAGCATTTGGTCGTAATCATTCTCCAAGCGGTTCAAACTGGGGGGTTGACCCGACTCTGACAACTCCAAAGTTAACTCGCTACAGCGTTGTGCGTCGATATCCACAACCGCCAACAACATCTCCGTTAAAATTTCTTGCGTCCGGGGGTCTAAACGCCCTACCATACCGCAATCAAGCAACGCCACCCGACCATCTTCAAGGTAAAACATATTTCCCGGATGGGGGTCAGCGTGGAAAAAGCCATCTAAATAAATCTGCTGGAAAAACGCCCGAAATAGTAGCCTGGTCACTTCTCGACGTTGCGGATTCTCGTCTTCTCCCGACTGACTGTGAGACAACTGAGAAGTCAAAATCGGTACGCCATCTAACCACTCCAAAACCAATAAATTCGGCGTGGTTAAGTTCCAATACACCTGGGGAATCACCAATTGCTGCGGGTCAAACCAGCGACTTTGGTTCAAATTGCGGCGTAATTTCTCGGTATATTGCGCTTCTTGGGTGAAATCTAGCTCGGCACGCAATGCCGTTCCAAATTCTTCGGCTAAAGCTACCATATCGTAGTCTTTGCCGACATCCGTGACTTCGACTAATTCTGCTAAACTTTTAATCAAAGCAATATCTTGTTCGACCACCGTCTCAATTCCCGGTCGCTGAATTTTGAGGGCAACTTCTCGACCATCGTGCAGAATCGCTTTGTGAATTTGGGCGATGGATGCTGCGGCTAAGGCTTCGGTGTCAATATGACTAAAAATTTCAGCAATCGGATGCTTGAGTTCTTCTTGAAGGCGGGTTTCCACTTGCGACCAGGGAACTGTTGGTACGCGGGCTTGTAAATCTGTGAGGCTTTCGATGTAACGAGAAGGCAGTAAATCGGGTCGCGTGGAGAGGAGTTGACCGAGTTTGACGTAAACAGGCCCGAGTTCGATGAGGACATTGCGGAGGACTTCAGGAGAGGGTAAGCGGGGTTCGTCGGCTTGGTCGCCAGAAAGTAAGCCGCGCATATAATCCCAACCGTTGCGAAAGACAACTTCAAGAATTTCTTTCTGTCGTCCCGTGTTTTGCGTCAGAGAAAACATTATTGTTATTAGCGATTAAGGGGCAGTAGGTCTTGGGCAGTCGGCAATCGGCAATCGGCAGTCGGGGGGAAGTAGAATTTATGCCCCTCCAAAGATATCAGAAACTTGGGTTCTTGGGATGGACTTTCAAAATGGCTCAAAAGCATATAAAATAAGGGTTTCAACCTCAAAAATTGGATTTAACGTTTCAAAGAGAGTTATTAGTTATTTACTGAAACAAAGCTAAACATTCGGGTGCGAGAATACTAGAAGTAACTTTTATGGATTGAAAACTTTGGTTAGTAATGGTTTCACAGGGGACGGATATTTGGGGCTGACCTGCACCAATTAAATCGGCGATGGATGCCCCAAAAACAATCTCGGAAATGCCCGTCCAAGCACAAGCGGCGGCGCACATCGGACAGGGTTCGCAGGTAGTATAGAGGCTGTAACCGTTTAATATTTCAGGTTCGTATTGACCGAGTAGGTGGATTTGGTGACGCAGAGCGTTGATTTCGGCATGGGCAGTAGGGTCGTTGTCTCGTTGGGCAGTATTGTAGGCAGTGGTTTTGATTTTGCCGTTTTTAACTAATATTGCACCGTAGGGAAGGTCGCCTTTTTTGGCAGCTTCGAGGGCTGCTTTCATGTATTCTTCGTGAGTCGGCATTTTGCTGAATTTTTAAGATGATTTGAGCAAAGCTGCTTGCAATATAGGAAAGTTCGGCGATTTCTCCCTCTCTCACGAGAAATATTTTCGTTTGGTCGTCTCAGGAAGCTCTCAGAACCAATCCCCATCTCTAGACAGATGATTTGTGCGGATTATCGAGTTATTGTGTTGGCGCTTGCAGATTTTTGTTGTTTAAATTTGGAGGATTGTTGGTGTATGGGTGCTGCTCAACCATTACAAGGAAATGCTTTGGTAGATTGTGCTAAGGCGAGTGCTAAACAGGGTATGACGGTGGCTGCACAAAACTGTGGCTATGGAGATGATATTCAAGGATTTCAAAGTAGTTTGATTGAAGCTTGTGCGGATATGGGGATTAAAATTGAGGGCTTAGAGGATTTGATAACAGATCAACAAATTGCCCAGGAATCTCCGAGTATTGAAGTTGCGCCGGATAGCCCTTCTTCGTTGTAGTTTTCGTCCTAATTTTGCTGGGAATTGTTGGGATGGTGCGGTTTGGGAAGATCGCCCTTTTGCTAACTCCCCAAAATTTGCTGTTTTAAAAAATACAAGCAGCCCAGATGAATGGGATAAAACCCATAAAACAAATATTTGGGTAATTTTGTGCCGCTCTCGCCTTTGGACATCATTAATAGAAATACGGTAAAAAAAGCGAAAAATTGTAGCGGCCAAACTATGCGAGCAGCAAGTAAATGTAGGATAAACCAGCAAATTAAGTTTAATTCTAAAGGAAGTTCGAGGGCAATCAAAAGGATTAAAGTTAAACCATAGCTGCCGTATTCTAAGGGAATAGAATCGGAAATCGCTAAAGATAAAATGACAAAAAGATAAATCAAAGTTTTCCCATAATTATTAATTTCTGCCAAGCGTAAGAGTAATAAACCCAGCGCCAAAGTAAATAAAATGTTGAGATTAAAACTTTGAGTGATTCGGTAATAAATTGGTTGACTAACTATGCCTAAACCTAACAAACGCAGTCCGTATAAAGGTAAGTCATGGGTGTGGCGAAACCCCTCAACTAATAGCCAAGCAAAAATCGGAAATGAAAAGCGCCCCACTAAACGTAACACTACAACATCGGGAAATAAAACATAGCCGATGTGATCGACGAGCATTAAAAAACAAGCGAGTAATTTTAAATTTGTGGCAGTCATTATTACTGCGTCCCTAGAAGTAGCATTATGGCGATGGGTTGCAGATATGTGAGTATAACATAATTAATTAACTGGGCTTTGGAAGACGGTGACGACTTCGCGACGGATTTGGGGTATATTCCTTCAGTCGGTTTGGCGAGGACTAAGGGGAGGATATTTAGGTGTCTGTCGATCTAGGCCCTAGCTAAGAGGCTATTCTGTTAGAAACGAGAATCTACGTCCTTTAGGGGTGTAGAGTGGTCAAGATGATTTTATCCCTTCCTCAATACGAACAAGAAATTCAAGTGGCGATCGCGGCAGTCCAAGCCGCAGCCCAACTCTGCGAAGCCGTCCGTCGCGATCGCGAATCCCAACCGATGGCAAAAGCCGATAACAGCCCGGTAACGGTAGCAGATTTCGGTTCTCAGGCACTCATTTGTGAAGCGTTGAGAGCCGCATTTCCTCATGATGCGATTATCGCGGAAGAAGATGGTGGCTTACTGCAACAAAAGGCACAATCTGGCGTTTTAGAGAGAATATTACAGTACATTCGCCAACAAATTCCGCAAGCGACTGCCTCCAAAGTTATTGACTGGATCGACCAAGGTAACGGTGAGATTGCCCCGCGTTACTGGACGCTCGATCCTATTGATGGGACAAAGGGTTTTTTGCGGGGAGACCAGTACGCGATCGCTCTAGCCCTGATTGAAGAGGGTAAAGTCAAAATTGGCATTTTGGGGTGTCCCGCTTTACCCCACTCCGACGGCACAACGGGGGTTTTATTCATGGCACAACAAGGCAAAGGCGCAACCCAAGCCCAACTCAACGGTTGCAACCCTCAGTTTTTGCAAGTTCGCCAAGTTGCCGATACCAGTCAACTACAAGTCATTGAAAGTATCGAATCGGCGCACAGCGATCGCGATCGGCAAAAAGCAGTCGCCGCCGTATTGGGGATGACCCAACTTCCCCAACTCATGGACTCTCAAGCTAAATATGGAGTAGTCGCGAGCGGCGATGCAGGCTTTTATCTTCGCATCCCGCCCCCGGAAGCGGGCGATCGTAAAGAAAATATTTGGGATCACGCGGCGGGATCGCTGCTAGTGACTGAAGCTGGGGGCAAAGTTACGGATTTAGCGGGAAATTCTCTCGATTTTTCCCATAGTCTCCAGTTAAATGAAAATTACGGCATCTGTGCCAGCCAAGGTCAATTTCATGCCGAAATTTTAGCCGCAGTCGCGTCTGCCTGACAGGGAATCTCGATCGTAAACTCTGTGCCTTCTCCGAGTCGAGAATGACAAGTCAGGAATCCTTGATGATGTTCGACTACAATTTGATAGCCAATTGATAAACCCAATCCCGTTCCTTTCCCCACAGGTTTAGTTGTGAAAAAGGGATCGAATAAATAGGGTTGTTTGTCTTCAGGAATTCCCCAACCATTGTCGATAATGTGAATCGTAATCCAATCGCTATCGCGGTGACGAGTTTGTAAGCGCAACACGGGCTTAAAATCTTGGGATTGGGCTTGATATCGATCCCAGGTTTCTTCTAACGCATCAATGGCATTGGTAATCAAATTCATAAAAACTTGATTGAGTTCCCCTGGATAACATTCAATTTCGGGCAGTTGGCTATATTCTTTGATCACGGTAATTCCCGGATAATCGGGCTTGGGCTTGAGACGGTTGTGCAAAATCATTAAGGTTGTCTCTAAACCATCGTGAATATTGGCAACTTTGATGCTGGTTTCATCCAGACGAGAAAAATTCCGCAACGATAAAATAATGTCGCGGATACGTTCGACTCCACGAGTCATGGAATTGAGAAGTTTGGGTAAGTCTCGCTGTAAAAAGTTGAGATCGATGGCTTCAATTTCGTCGGCAATTTCTGGGGTGGGATGGGGATAGTGATTTTGATACAGTTTGAGTAAGTAAAACAAGTCTTCGATATCATCTTTGACATGAGTAAGGTTGCCAAAAACAAAGTTAACCGGATTTTTGATTTCGTGGGTAATTCCCGTCACCATTTGCCCCAAACTCGACATTTTTTCGGTTTTTACTAATTGGGTTTGGGTACGGCGTAAATCTGTGAGGGTGTTTTGTAGTTGTTCGGCTTTTTCTCGCAGTTGTGTTTCTGATGCAGTCAGGGCTTGGGTTCGTTCGCTGACTCTTTGTTCGAGGGTGGCGTTTGCGGTTTGAATTTCTTGGAATTTGTCTTGCAATGCGATCGCCATTGATTGAAAATTATCGAGTAAGGCGTTGATTTCTATCACTCCGGTTTTAAACCAAGGGACTTCGGTACGATCGAGCAATTTGTTGGGTAAGTTGTGGGTAAGCTGCGTGAGATGATGTAGGGGATTCAGTAGAGAACGACTTAGTAAAGTTGCACATAATAAAGCTAGTGCCGTTGCTAATAATAAAATAAATAAGCTCCAACTATAAGCTACTTCCAAGCTCAGAATATGAGGTAACGCAGGGATAGCAGTTTGTAAAGTCCAGTCAGAATTAGTACCGAGGTGAGTTTGGCGAATATAGTAAGACTGCTTCCATTCTGCCATGATAGGGAGATCGCTGTCGGGAATCCATTGATAACTGCCATTCGGAAAGGGTTTAATGATGTGGGGGAGATCGAGATTGAGGGGTTGATTTGTGGCAGCGATCGCGTTTTGTTCTTCGTCGAAAAGGGTTAACTGCAAAGTAATATTACTTTTGTAAGTCGCGAGTAACTTTTCAAGATAATTCTTCTCAAATTGAGCAATAATTTCGCGATTGTTAACTGTCTGTTTGAGCCAAATTCCACTGGGTTGCCAACTAAATCCTAAAGGTAAATTCTGAGGAATGACAGATTGAGGTGTATCTTCTAAGAAAAAGAGCCTTTTCCAATCGGGGAAAGCACTCCGAACCATCGCCATATTTTCTGAAGTCGCGTCATTGGCTAAAAGACCCAAACTCGCGATCGCATCAATGCGCCGTTGTTGCCAAGTTTGTAATTGTACGACTAAATTATCTGAAGTGGATTGTAACTTGTCTTGAATCGTTGCTTCTACATCCACCAACAAACTACGACTATCTAAAATTAAGAGTAATAATACAGGAACAAAAACAAAAGCCACTAACCAGTTGAACAACGTTTGTTGTAGAGAAATAACGCGCTTCAAATCCGGACGAGTGGCTAAACGATAAAGTGGTGTATGAGCTAAAAGTAAACTGACGATTAAAGCATTGAAAATGCCATTAACAGCTTGTTTAAAGGCAATTAATAACGCTGATTGTAAAGGCATTGCCATTACTTGAGCGTAAAAAAGCAGAACCAAAGGAATACCCAGAATTAGCCAATAAATACTATCAAACAAGACAATATTTTTGAACTTCCGTTGCATTTGCCAACCAACAAAAATGGCCTCAACTGTAAAAATAATAATGGCGTAGGGATGCTCCCAAATAATCCAAGTATAGTAACTTGAAATGATGGCCGCGATCGCCCCTGGCAAAACCCCATATAAACTTGTTGCGAGTAAAACAGCAATACTGCCAAATAAGAAATTGACGCTGAAAAATAAGACAATACTACAATAATTGCCAACGTATCCCGCGCCAACAAGCAACAAAAAGATACCGAAAGACGATAAGCGATGACCTCGTAGTTGAGTTATTTTTTGAGAAAGATAGTTGCGCCAAGCAAATAATTTCATGGTCTGGCTTTATACCCTTTTTCCGAATAAAAATGAAAAGTGGTTACTATGTAATTATATGGTTTATCGTCCTTCTTATATTAATTTGTGTTAATTGTAATCTCAATTTTTTAATAAAAATCAACAACTTCAAAGTTTTTCTGAAGCCTCTCCAGGGAATACTGCCCCAACTTACTTTCCCTGTATCTCCTGCTAAATTCGGGTTTCGGGCTGCAATCCCCAGCAAGAAGGAGATAGCGCTTGGGAAACACTGCTTAAAAATTTTAGTATTTTTCTGAATTGGCAATGTAGTGAATAAAAATAAGCAGGTGACTCAGTTGAGATAGTCTCTATGACCAACAATGTGCTACAAAACCGATACAAAATTCAACGCCAGCTAGGAGAACGCTATGACCAAGAAACATTGCTGGCATTAGACCAAAAAACGAATAACTTAGTGGTTGTTAAGTTATTATTCTTCAATCGCGGCTTGAAATGGGAAACCTTCAAGCTATTTGAGCGCGAAGCCCAAACCTTAAAAGAACTGTCCCATCCCGCGATTCCCCGCTACATCGACTACTTTGATATCGAAACCGATTCGGGTAAAGGCTTTGCTTTCGTGCAGAGTTATATCGAAGCGCCTTCTTTACTCGAACACATCCAAACCGGACGAACTTTCAGCGAAACTGACTTGAAACAAATCGCCAAAGCTGTTTTAGCAGTTCTGATTTATCTCCACAATCGCTATCCACCCATTATCCACCGCGATATTAAGCCGAGTAATATCTTGTTAGACAACCGTTCGGGAAACCATGTCGGCAACATTTACTTAGTCGATTTTGGTTCTGTACAAGCTGTAGCAAAAGAAGGAGGAACTCGCACTATCGTTGGGACTTATGGCTACATGGCTCCGGAACAATTTGGAGAAAGAGCCGTACCCGCGTCCGATCTTTATGGTTTGGGAACGATGCTAATTTATCTTGCTTCAGGACAGCATCCTGCCGATTTACCCCAAAAAAACCTGCGAGTTTGCTTTGAAGATTCTGTCCGCTTCTCGCCTCATTTTCAAAAGTGGGTGCAATGGTTAACTGAACCTGCTCTCGAAAAACGCTTAGGATCGGCGTACCAAGCTCTACAAGAATTAGAAAACGAAACAATCCACCAAGATATCCCTCTCGTTTCGGTCAAACCTCACGATTTCACGGCTATTTTAACTAAATCCTCCGATCTTTTCCAAATTAAGATTCCACCGAAAGGATTTAGCCTTGAGCTAGTACCCATGATGATGTTTGCCATAATCTGGAACGGCTTTCTGGTGAATTGGTATGCTATGTCATTGGCTACCTGGAGTTCTGGTGGGTGGTTTACCGCCTTTTTCGCCACAGGGCATTTAGGCGTTGGGATTTGGCTAATTCTCCAAATTCTGTTCGCTTTATTTGGACAAGTTGACTTGGAAATAAACCCAAACAAGATTGATTTGAAATACCAGCTTTTCGGCCTAAGATATCGTCATCCTCGTCCTGCCTCCAGGGACAAAATTTTGAAGTTAGAACGAACCGACACCACCTACAAAAGAACAGCTAAAGGGGGAACACAGGAAATTAAACCCCAGATTAATATTTGGGCTGGCAATAAAAAGTTCAAAATTGGCGGCGGCGGCTTACTTTCTGAGGTTGAATTGGATTGGTTAGCCAAAGAGCTTGGGGATTGGTTGGGTTTGCCCGTTAACTCAAACCCCAACAATACGGCACAAAATTAAGAACTTAGCGCCCAATGCGATCGCGCTCTTACGGCCATTTCTGGATCGTTAGCCAATAATTGCTGCAAGCGAACTTCAATCTGCTCTTGATACGTCGGTGCAGTTGCTCTTAAAGCTGCCAACCCCACTACCGCCGCATAGCGCACCACCCACTCCGGATCGTCGCAAACTTGCATCAGCACTGCAAAAACTCGCTGTTGTGCCGCCTCAACTTCACTTGCCGCTAGTTTCGACCAATTTAGGCTTCCTAAGCCCTTAGCCGCCGCTCTACGGACGCTCAGAGCAAAATCGCTACTCGCCGCTTCGAGCAAAGTCTCCAAAGCGCGGGGATCGCCAATGCGAGCCAAAGCCCGATTTGCCCAAGCCCTCGCTCCGTAATTGTAACCATCGATTTGGGCAAGCAACTGCGGTACAGCCACTTCCCCCAGTTGCACTAAACCTTCTACTGCTGCGACTGCTGCTCCTGGATTGTTGTACCCCAATACCTGAATCAACGTTGGAATGGCTTCAACTTCGTGGGCTGCGGCTAATGCTCCCACTGCTGCGGTCAGGCGGGGGGCGGAGTCGGCTTGTTCGACGGCTTGGATGAGGGGGCTTACAGTCATCAGCGATTAAGGGGCAGTGGGGAGTAGTTTTGGGCAGTCGGCAATCGGGGGGAAGCGGGAAATCACGAACCAGAATAAGACCTGGAACTGAAAAGTTAAGGTAATGGTTTTTAGAAACCACTACTTACTTCGTTGAAGTAGTGGTAATTCATCTACTAACAACTACAACAAGCTATCCATCAACGCCATGATGTGAATGCTATCTTCAGAAAGAGCGATCGCGTCGGGATTTTTAGCGTTGAGGGCTTGTTCGAGTAAACCTTTAAGAGAAATAAGTTTGAGGCTATTTTCCGCAAAAGCGCCCGCGATCGCGTCGGCAGCCTTGAGATAACCAATTGCCCCTAAATCCATCAATGCCGAGCGCCGCAGTTGAAGATTGGGATTTTTGAGGGCGGCAATCAACTGCTGACCGTATTCATCTTTCTGAGTTAACTGATACATGGCTCTGGCTGCGGCATATTTTACCTTCGCCACAGAATGCTCTAAAAACGGTTCAATAGCGCTAATGGCAACAGTCGCCTTTAACGTGCCTAACGCCTCGATAATAGCTTCATAAGGCTCGGTGAGGTGGGGTTTGCCGGGGACGGGTTGTGCGGCGGTAACTCCTCCGGCTAAAAGCTTGAGTAAGGGGGGAATAGCTTGGGGATCGCCGAGCATTTCTAGGGATTGGGCAACGGCTTCCCGAACGTAAAAATCTGAGTCTTCTAGGCGTGCCATTAAGGCGGGGACGACTTGGGGTGCGTCGAGCTTGCCCAAGGCTCTAGCGGCGTTACGACGAAGGGGGTAACCGCCATCGGGAGCGCGATCGCTTTCATCTTCTAAGGCTGCGAGTAAAGCCGCGATCGCCGCAGGAGTGCTGACGCGAAACTTACCCAGCCACCAAGCCGCGTAATACCGCAAGCTGGTATCCTCGGTTTGTTGGAGGTTAGCGATCGCGTCAGCTACACTCATAACACCATCATCGTTAGAGCTATCCCCTACCGACGATGGTGTTCTGCTGTTAGCATCAGAATTCGGCAACATCAATTAAGGTTTATGATTCGGACTCGGAATTCCAAGGTTTGATGCTGACAATTGTACCGCCCATGCGAGTAATCCGTTGCATTTCCTCATTCATGCGGCTGTAAGGTACTTTGATGAAAATGCTACCACTTTGACGAAAGGGATAAGCATTTTTGTCGTTTTCATCATTTTGCTTCAAGCCCTGCACTTCATAACAGAAAATGCGGCTTCCTGCGGTAGTGCTGGTAGTGGAACGACCCAAAACAGATTGGCCAAGCATAATGCTTGCTTTCTCCTTATATAGTATTGATGTGCTGAACAGTTCGATCAATTACGCGGGGCTAATACTGGCGATTTTGCCACCCACGCGATTGATTTCTTGCATGGTTTGTGAAAGCTTGTCATAAGGCACGAGGTAAGCCCGGCTGCTACGACGCACGCGGGGATAACCTTGTTTGACTAAGCTGGTGACTTCGACGCGGTACATCCGAGCCGACTGCGCTCCAAAGGGAGTCGTTCCACCTAACGCTTGGTTGGGGGTGACATTATCGGCAGAGTTGAGATAAGCCCAACCACTGGCGCTACCGGATTGAGCTACCACGGGGGAAGCGTTATTCCGAGCCAATTCACCCGCTAAACGGGATTGGTTGCCTTTAATTTGAGCGCGATCGCTGTTGGCATAACCGCGATACAACTTAAACATCCGGGTAAATCCTACGGTTTTTTGTCCCGTTTGGTTGTTGAAGCCTCGGTAATAAGGCACAACGTTTTCCCCGAAGTTGTTTTGATACTCTTCGCTATCAATGTAGGAATCGATTTCGGCAGCGTAACCTTCTTCTTGATACAAGTCTAGGTGATAAATAACCTCAGACTCATCATAAGGAGCGCGTCCTAACAAGTGCTTGTAATTCAGTTCGATGAACCGAGTTTGGAAGCTGTTGTAGAAAAACTTTTTCTTGTACAATTCCGATTGAGCGACAGCACGCACGAAGTCCCGCACGGAGATATAGCCGTTGCGGAGTAAAGATTCGGCACTGGTTAAGCGCTCGGAATTCATGATGTAGTCGTTACCGAGAACTTGGCGGTAAACGGCACGAATGACGCTTTGTACGTCGCCTTCAGTGAAGTTCGGACGTAATTCAATCCGAGAGGATTCACTAAAAGCAGATGTCCCTAGACGGGATGCTGCTGTTGTTATTGCCATATCCCAAAAACTCCTTGTTATTAAAAATCGTTTGCCCTTAAACTGGGGTGACGCTGGTCACGGTGCAACCCCGTTTGTTCAGTTGCTGCAATTTGCGCGACAAGGAACTGTAGGCAACGATAAATTCTTGGTTGCTACGGCGGTTTTGGGTAACAGCCCCTCCTGTACCTCGTTGAATCACTCGGATACGATACATTTGTTCGCGATCGCCTCCTAATGTTCCGACCATAACGGACTTACCAATTTCCCCAACGGGAACGGCAGCGTTACGACCGACACTGTAGGTTAAGCGAGATTGCTTGCTGTTGCTTTGCGCGCGATCGCTATTGGCATAACCGCGATACAGTTGGAAAAAGCGATTGTAACCAACAGTTTTCTGATTCGTTTGGGTGTTGTAACCGCGATAATACGGTACAATCCAGTCTCCAAAGTTAGCATCGTATTCGGCGGAGTCAATGTAAGAATCGATCTCAGCTTCGTATCCTTCTTTGGCATATAAAGCGGTGTGGAAAGCAATCTCGGTTTGATCGTAAACCGCTCTGCCTAAAAGATGCTTATAATTGAGTTCAATGAATCGCGTTTGTTGCGTCGAGTAGAAGAATTTTGTGCGATAAAATTCTGACTGGGCTACGGTTCTGACAAAATCGCGAATAGTCAGTTCTCCTTGGCGCAGTAAGGACTCGGCGCTTTTTAATTCTGGGCTTTGAACAATCATGTATTCATTGCCCAGCACTTGACGATAGACGGCACGAATAGCTACGTTTAGCTCGGCTTCAGTGCGCGTCCGGCGGTCTTGCCGCAGTTCGATAGGGGCAGACTCTACAAATGCAGAAACCCCCAAGCGGCTTGCTGCTGTTAAGCTAGCCATTAGGTTAACTCCTACGGTTGAAATGTTTTCCTTTAGATACAATGAGACCCGGAAAGGCAAACAATTGTTAACCCTGTTGCTAACAACTATCCTACTTTTCCGGGCCAGCGCGATCGCGCGTTAGCTTAACGCATTGATAGCGTAATCAAGGTAAGAATTAGCTTCTACAGCAGGATCGCCACTTAAGCCATGATTTGCTTTGATGTGCTTGAGGGCTTCAACGTACCAGCTAGGAGACAATTCAAAAGTGCGATTGATTTCATCAATACCAGCGATTAGGTATTCGTCCATCGGACCGGTACCACCAGCAACTAAGCAGTAGGTCACCATGCGGAGGTAGTAACCGATGTCACGAGCGCATTTGTCTTTACCGCGTTGGTCAGCAGCGTATTGGGGCCCTTGCATTTGAGTGGTGTAAGGGAATTTGTTGTATACGGCTTGAGCTGCACCGTTGGTTAAGCTAGAGGCGTTTTGGGTCAAGGCTTTAGCAGCTTCTAAGCTGGCTTTAGCTTGATTGAAACGACCAAAAGCGATTTGGATTTCGGTGCTGCTCAGGAAACGGCCTTGAGAATCGGCGGCTGCTACGGCTTCGGTAATTGGAGTTTTCATTGCTTGATTTATCTCCTGTTGTTTGCGTTTGTTTGAGTTAAGAAATTGTTGTGTTGATAACGATTGGCTTGCGGTTGCTTTCTAGAAACTAAGCAACAGCAGAAGCAGCGCGGTCAAAGTAACCAGCAACTTCAGACATTAATTGGCTGCAATCGCCTTGGGTAATACCGTTGGGGTTGTTGGCAATACCAGTTGCAGTGGCTTTCATTTTTTCAACACCAGCAGCAACGGAAGCACCGGGAACGCCGAGAGCAACATAGGTTTCACGCAGACCGTTTAAGCAGCGATCTTCTAAAACACTGGCATCACCAGAGAAGATAGCGTAGGTAACATAACGCAAAATGATTTCCATGTCGCGCAAGCAAGCAGCCATGCGACGGCTGGTGTAAGCATTACCACCAGGAGAAATCAGTTGAGGTTGTTCGGCAAATAAAGCACGAGCAGCACTAGCAACAATTTCAGAAGAGTTGCTGGTGATGCGGTTAACGGTGTCCATGCGCTTGTTGCTTTCGCTAACCATGGCGCTCAGAGCATCGAGTTGGTCGTTAGATAAGTAATCGCCACGAGCATCAGCTTGGGATACAACCCGGGTGAAAGCGTCAAACATTGAATCTATCTCCTACTTGAAATTTCGGTTTAAGTTAAGTTTGGTTTCCAAACAAGTTTCTTTGAGGGGTCTTTGGCACAAAAGGTCGCGTTGACTCTTTTCCTGTAACTTGACTTTGAGAACAAACCCCTTGGCTCGTTAAAACTTTAGGTTTGGCTTAAAGGCGACTTACTCAGCAAAACATGAGAAAATTTAATGTTTTATGAGGAAGTGCTGAAACAGGCTGTCTTGAGTATTCTGGCTTACGTTGACCTTTTGTTTTTGCCCTCAAGTAATCTTTATACAATGCTGTCGGGTGTTTGTTCGTTACGAATTGTTAAGATACAGCAAAGTTTTGTAATAAAAAATCTTTGAAGGCAAGTTTTAGCAACCGTTAAACGGGGTTTGGCGGGGGATCGGTTGAATTTGGCGCGCGATCGCCCTGTTATCTAGGCAATTAACCAATAAAATCCCCAAAAGCTTGAGCTTGTGGGGATTACAGATAAACTTGTTGGCTTACCGAAACGGGTAGGAAGATTGTTAACTTTTGTAACTGGAAGTGTCGAGGCGGGTTTCCAGGTACTGTCCGATCATCTGCTGTTCCTCAGCGCGAGAAATAATCGTTTGACGAGTGCGATACTTTTGACCAATCAGTTTCAATTCTTCCTCAAACACAGAACCGTTGTATTCAGTCCGCAAACACATGGTTTGAGGATTCGCGAAATAAAACTGGGCAATAACGGGCTTACTGGTGGCAAAACCGCGATCGCGATATAACACGCTACCCCCAATGCCAAAAACCGTAGACCCCTTGGACGGTTTGCGCTTGGCAGGAGCCGTGTAGTTACTCACCCAGGAAACCGCAGTTCCCCCCACTAAAACCGCAGGATTGCTTAATTCGTGGCGCTCGGCAAGGTCGAGGAGTTCGGGAGTGCCTGCTTCGAGATAGCGAACCGTAATCGCGCTCTCTACTTCTTTGGTTTCACCATCGGTCAAGGTGTAGTAACGCCGTTGCGAGTGCCACTGACCCGCCGATTGTCGAAAAAACTCAACCGCAAGGGTTTCAGGCGAAGCTGGAGCGACTTGTATCAGCGATTGCATAGGATACAGAACCTCGTAATGTTAGAAGGAAAAGAGTCAACGCATATTTGTAGCGTTTTGTAAAGCCAGAATACTTAACGCTTAACAATTGTTAACAGTATAGACAACGATCTGCTAATCAGTCTTCAGCCCACAGGTAGAAATAGATTTGAACTTGAGAAGCATTACACTGCCTAAGAATGTTGGCTACATTATTGAAACAATCTCCAACTCAATTCTGTAAGTATTTATACTTAACGTTATTTTTTTACCGAAAAACTATGAAAATCCAACCATTTCATGACTTTTTTACTTGTTGCGTCGGTCAGTGGCATTCCGAGCGAACCTATCACTACTTAGTCCAAGGAGAAATAGAGCGATCGCGCACAGAATTTACCGTCAACCCCTTAACCTCCCCTCTCAAAGCCAAAGTATTTCAAGACAATCAATATACCGTCGTTGACGATTTAGCAGCGATTCCTGGCTTTCAACTAGGGTTTCATACCGTTTCCGAAACCGGGGAAGAAGTTTCTCAGCAACTCAATTTACTCTTTGTGCCAACCCAGCAAAATGACGGCATTCTCGAAGGAGATTATCTGCGCGATCGCGCCTACGAAGAAGACCGTCCCATCATCTCTCATTTTCGTTTTTTCCCCGAAACCCGCGAACTCTTAATGACCACCCGCTACACCAAAGTCGTTTCCGTTGATTCCATCACCCTAATTAACCCAACCCTAAGAATGCGGCGGATTTTGAACTATCAGCGTCCCCCCGAAGATCGACCCCTTGAACAAGTCCGACTGGCAGGCTTTGGAGTCGAACAAAAGGTGTCGTAACTTAAAACCTCCCAGCCTTTTCAATCAGTGTCTTGACTGCGCTTTAGTCTTACTGAGAGGGGGAAGAGGGGGAAGAGTGGGAGGAGTGGGAGGAGTGGGGAGAAAAAAAGGGTAATACTTCTTTCCTTAACAATTGCAAACGACTCGAACAAATGTAATGACAGCTACAATATACTGTTCTTTGACAAACTCTAAAGTCAATGCAAGCAAGAGATATTGATGGCCAGAAAAAATCGTAAAGCCCCCACCCCATCTTCAAAACGGAAATCCAAAGTCGGGATTTCTTTATCCTCAAGTGCCGTAGATAACCTCAGTCATATCGCCAAAGAAACTGGGTTATCGCGATCGGCTTTAGTCGAACGACTAATGGGGGGAGAAATCGCAATTTTGCCATCAATATCCGAAATTAAGGTAACGTTCAATCCCGGAAAGAATGACACCGATAGCATTACTCCCGAACAGATTGCCGTTGTTAATTTAGAAAATGGTCAAGTTCCAGAGACAGATTCAGACCCAGAACCCGAAACCGCAGCAGATTCTACCCCAGACGATCGCATTGTTGCCCTACAAGCCGAAGTTGAACGCCTGACTCAGCAACTCGAAACCCAACATCAAGCAACAAAAGATACAGATATTGACCAATCGTTAGAAGCTCCAAGTCAAGAGTTGGACAATCTAACCCAACAGTTAGAAAAGCAAAAACAAGCTTATCAAACCCTAGAGCAAGAGATTGAGGCAAAAAATAAAGGAATTGCCGATCTGACCCAACAATTAGAAGCCAAAAGTCAAGAGGCGCGATCGCTTCAGCAAGAAGTGGGTAATCTAACTCAACAGTTAGACAAAGACAGCCAGCAAAACCAAGGCATTCAACAAGAAATTAGCGACTTAACTCAACAGCTAGAAAACCAAACTCAACAAAATCAATCTCTTGGTCAAGAAATTGAAAGTCAAAAGCAAGATATTGCCGATTTGAGTCAACAGCTAGACGACCAAAAACAGCAAAACCATTCCCTTCAGCAAGAAATTGGTAATCTGGCCCAACAGTTAGACAAAGACAGCCAGCAAAACCAAGGCATTCAACAAGAAATTAGCGACTTAACTCAACAGCTAGAAAACCAAACTCAACAAAATCAATCTCTTGGTCAAGAAATTGAAAGTCAAAAGCAAGATATTGCCGATTTGAGTCAACAGCTAGACGACCAAAAACAGCAAAACCATTCCCTTCAGCAAGAAATTGGTAATCTGGCCCAACAGTTAGACAAAGACAGCCAGCAAAACCAAGGCATTCAACAAGAAATTAGCGACTTAACTCAACAGCTAGAAAACCAAACTCAACAAAATCAATCTCTTGGTCAAGAAATTGAAAGTCAAAAGCAAGATATTGCCGATTTGAGTCAACAGTTAGACGACCAAAAACAGCAAAACCATTCCCTTCAGCAAGAAGTCGAAGGGAAGACTCAAGAAATTGAGCAATTAAGCCAACAATTAGACGAACAAAAACAAACTCGTCAAACCTTAGAGCAAGAGATTGAGGCAAAAAATAAAGGGATTGCCGATCTAACTCAACAACTAGAGGAGCAAAAACAACAAAATCAGTCTCTGCAACCCGAAATTGCACAGAAAGATCGAGAAATCGCCGATTTAACTCAACAACTCGAAAATCAAACCCAAGAAAATCAATCTCTTCACCAAGAAATTGATAGTAACAAGCAAGACATTACCGCTCTCAATCAACAGTTAGAAACCCAAAATCAAGAAGGGCGATCGCGCCAACAAGAAACCGACCAATTAACCCAACAACTAGACAAACAAAAACAACAAATCCTACAACAAAACGACCAACTGACCCAACTCCAACAACAGTTGAACAGTCAACAAGATCGCACCCAAACAGTCACTCAAACGATCAATACCCTGCAAACCGAAACCCTCCAACAAACTCGTACTCTCAAAAACCTCGAAGCCGAAATAGCCCGCTTGCGCCAACAAAACCTCGAATTACAGAGTTCAGCGCAGATTGGAGACAATTACCTCAATCAATGGCGCAATCGCACCTACTCCCGTTAAATGGTGGTACAGCCAGACTTAGCTCCGTGGCGATCGCTCCTAGCCCGCGCCCTACATCGCAACCGCAGTCAACCGCAATCGCGCTATTTTCAGTTAGCCACCGTTCAAGCTGACGGAAAACCCGCGAACCGAACCGTTGTTTTTCGGGGCTTTGCCACTGCCAGCGATCGCCTTAAAATTATTAGCGATCGCCGCAGCCAGAAAATCGAGCAAATTCAGCAACAGCCCTGGGGCGAAATTTGTTGGTACTTTAGCCAAAGCCGGGAGCAATTTCGCTTTGCGGGAACGTTAAATCTAGTCACCGAGGGCGATCGCGACTCAGAATTTTATGCAGAACGTCGTCTGACTTGGCAAAACCTCTCCGACACCGCTCGCTTACAATTTGCTTGGCCGCCGCCCAAAGAAGCGCGATCGCCCAATCCGGGGGACTTTGAGCCATCACCCCCATCTCCAGCAACGCCCCTCGATAACTTTTGCTTGTTACTCCTCAACCCCCACTCTGTCGATTACTTAAACCTACGCGGAGAACCCCAAAATCGGCATCTATACTGGCAAGATAACAGTCAAATCTGGCGATCGCGCGAAGTCAACCCCTAACATTAATTAAAGAGTTCCTGACTGCTAATTCCCTAAAATGTAAAAATTGAGCAACTGCCTTCAACCTCAACTCGACCCACCGATTGACTTTGTTGGAGCATCAGGATGAATTACTTTATCTCGCTACTTTCGTGTGGATTTTCATGAACCAATCCATTGTCAAATCTGCCCTTGCCGCATTAGTTACCAGTCTGGCAATTTTGGGTACGGTAGAACTAATCGATCGCGCCGAAAATGGCCGCTATCGAGAGCAACAACGAGCTAACGTTCTCAATCAACTCAGTACCGTTCGGGCTGATTTAGAAGCAGGCTTGAACCAAAAATTATTTCTCACTCGCGGTATCATTGCCTATGTTTCCGCTTTGAACCCCAACATTACCCAAGCGGAATTCGAGCAATTAGCTGCCCCCGTATTTGCGGATAAACGAGGAGTACACAGCGTCTATCTTTACAAAAACACCGTGTGTTCCCATATCTATCCCCTCGCGGGCAATGAAGCCTGTTTGGGGTTTAGTCCCCTCTCGATTCCTGAAGAACGAGACGCGATTGAACGAGCAATCGACCAAAAACAAACTATTGTTGCCGGGCCTGTAGATTTAGTGCAAGGAGGCATTGCCTTTATTGGTCGCAGCCCGATTTATCTATCGCCTCCCAATCGAGAACCCAACAGTGGGGATTATTGGGGATTAGCGGGCATTGTCATCGAACAAAATGCTTTGTTTGCCGAAGCC
The DNA here is from genome assembly GCA_035968055.1 of Jaaginema sp. PMC 1080.18. Taxonomy (GTDB): domain Bacteria; phylum Cyanobacteriota; class Cyanobacteriia; order Cyanobacteriales; family Spirulinaceae; genus Jaaginema. The sequence continues at coordinate 52,740 of JAWQFT010000001.1, forward strand.
CATCTGGTGAATAAGGCTGATGCCCCCCTACAGTATGCAATACGCGGCAAAGATGGTCTAGGGGAAGCAGGCGCGGTTTTTTACGGGGAAGAAGCGCTTTTTGAGCAAAATCCAGTTTTATTGTCGGTGACATTACCCAACGGCACTTGGCAGTTAGCCGCAGTTCCCACAGAAGGCTGGTCGTGGCGATCGCCTTTTTCCTTTTGGTTATGGTTAGGAGGCGCGATTATGACTTTGTTGGGGGGAAGTTTAGTGTTTATCTGGGTAAGTGCGCCCACCCGATTGAGAATTGCAGTGGCTAAAGCGACCCAAGATTTACAAAAAGCCCAAGCCGATCTTGCCAATGCCAACGCCACCCTTGAAGATAAAGTCAAGCGCCGCACGGCTCAATTAGCTCAAGCCAACGCAGAAATTTCTTTACTCAACAATCAACTCAAAGCAGAAAATCTGCACATGCAATCAAAGCTGCTAATTTTGAAAGAAATGCAGCAGATGATTTTGCCCAAACCAGCAGAATTGCAAGCGATCGCGGGGCTAGAAATTGCTGGGTTTATGCAGCCTGCGGAAGATGTGGGGGGCGATTATTACGACGTTCTCTACACCGATGGCGTGTTAACAGTCGGCATTGGGGATGTCACTGGTCATGGTTTAGAGAGCGGCATCCTGATGGTGATGGTACAAACGGCAGTGCGGATTTTGGAGGAAATGCAAGAACGAGTTGCCGTCACGTTCCTCGATACGCTGAATCGCACGTTGTACAAAAATGTCCAGCGCATGAATACGGACAAAAGTTTAACCCTGGCAATTCTCAATTATGCCGACGGTTGTGTGAGCATTAGCGGTCAACACGAAGAAGTGTTGATTGTGCGTCAAGATGGCAGTATTGAGCGTATTGATACGATCGATCTGGGTTTTCCCATTGCTCTCGATGCTCAAATTGCCGATTTTGTTGACCACATCACTGTGGAGTTAAATCCGGGGGATGGGGTGGTGCTGTATACCGATGGCATTACCGAAGCCGAAAATGGCGATCGCGAACAATACGGTATGGATAATCTTTGTCGGGCGATCGGTCAAAATTGGTCAAAGCCCGTAGAAGACATTAAGAAAGCCGTTATTGACGATCTGTATGACTTTATCGGCCAACAAGAAATTTTCGACGACATCACCCTGGTTATCTTTAAACGCAGTCTGGAGTCCCAAGAAACCCTACCCGCGAACTTAATCAATACCTGGGAAACCCAAAACGCGATCGCCTAAATCCCCGCACCGTTGAAAAATTCCTGAATCTCTTTATCTTCAAGATTGCAGCAATCGATAGCGCGATAACGTTTCCCCGAACTGCCGACAGGTGCAGCCAAGCGAGCCAGAGAATGAGTTTTGGATTGTTGTTCTTGTAAAGTGCGGATTTGTTCTTCTAACATTTCGATGCGATCCACCAGGGTACGAATAACCTGCGCTTCTGAATCGGGCAACTTACCGTGAGCTAAGGGATCGACCCGCACGCCAGAACGATAAATTACGCGCCCCGGAACGCCCACCACGGTACAATCCGCCGGAACATCCCGCAAAACCACAGAACCCGCCCCAATACGGACTTCGTTACCAATTTGGAGATTGCCCAAAACCTTAGCACCCGCCCCCACAACGACGTTTTCTCCTAAAGTGGGGTGGCGCTTGCCGCTTTCTTTCCCCGTACCGCCGAGGGTGACACCTTGGTAAATTAAGCAAGAGTCTCCGACAATCGCCGTTTCACCCACCACAACTCCCATACCGTGGTCGATAAACACACCTTTGCCAATGGTTGCGCCGGGATGGATTTCGATCCCGGTAAAAAAGCGAGCAATGTGGGAAATCAGGCGAGGCAAGAAGGGAATGCCAATATTGTAGAGCCAGTGAGCCAGACGGTGAAACAGTAAAGCTTGCAAGCCTGGGTAACAAAACATGACCTCCAGCCAGTTCCGAGCGGCGGGGTCGCGGTCAAAAATAATGCGGAAATCGGCAATAATCGTAGAAAACACGAGCGATTTTAATCTCCCGTTGTACAGTCCACTGGTTATTTTATCGCTTTTGCGGCCCCTTCTGCCTCGTTCGCTGGTTTTAATCCTCTCGAACAACGAGATTGTAGCTCCAGCGTTGATTGGGGTCAAAAGAACCTATCCAAATATGGTAAGTACCGGGGGCAATATTCTCGCGGTAGAGATAAGCATCGGGACTGTTGGTTTGTTCGTTGTCGTCGCCACAATAGAGGATGTTGCGATCGCGGTCTTGGATGACTAAGGTAGTATCATTACCGCCACTTTCTACTTCTAAGGTAATTGGGTTAAGCTCGCCTTCGACTTTCAGGATATAGTCGGGTGTATCGTCACCGTAGCCGACACAGACATTACCCTCGCCATCGCGTTTGAACCGATCGACAAAGGAATGCGCTCCCCCAGTAAAACCGCTTTTTGTCATAAGCTCAAAACCAGGATTGAGGATGATTTCGCCGTAAAGAGAATCTGCCCAAGCCGGAACAGTTGTTGCCAGCGCGATCGCTGCCAAGAAGAGAAGATAACGAGAATATTGTTTCATGATTTAGTCTTTTCAGTCATCAGCGATTAAAGGGCAGTCGGCAATCGGGGGGGAGTTGAATTTATGCCCCTCCAAAGATGTCAGAAACTTTGGCTCTTTGGGGTTACTCTAAAATAGGCTCAACGCTAGACTATATTAGGGTTTCAGCCTAAAAAAGTAAATTTAACGTTTCAAAGAGAGTCATCAGTCATCAGTGTGGTTTTTGGGGTTTGTAAAGTGATGCTATTAGTCCTAATTTTAATTTTATTGACGATCGCCAATTGGTTTTTTTCAGAACTGCTGATTGTTTACCCCTTGAAATTGATTCAGGTTCTGAGTTTGTACAGTCCGTGGTTGGTTTGGGGATTATTGGGCTTATTCATCTTTTGGTGCATGGGAAACGAGGAATAATCTCTGTTTCTTGATAGAAACCCGATTAAGAAATTTCCATCTTGCGGTAGATTGTACTAACAATGTAAGTTGTTAATATTTACACGATGATAACAAAGCAATTTTTAAGCTATAACCGCTTGCCTCTAATTTTACAAATCGGAAAATTTCTCGAACTACCTTTAAATATGAACTTAGCCAAAAACTTACTCGCTCCCCTTGCTCTGATCGCAACACCTTTACTCCTTTCTAACCCGGCTCAAGCCGAAAATCCAGCCCACATCCAACAACTGCAAGAAACCAACGCTTGTTACGGTTGTGACTTGTCGGGAGCAGATTTGACAGGAATTCACGCCATTGGGGCTGACTTACGCAACGCCGACTTAAGCAATGCTACCTTAATCGGAGCGAACCTCGAAGGCGCAGACCTCACGGGGGCTGACTTACGCAACGCCGACTTAGAAAGCGCCATGCTAACCAACGCAGTCTTTCGGTATGCTAACCTCAACGATGCCGATCTCAGCCGCGTCACCATGTACGACGCGATCGTAACAGGTGCATCAATGCGCGATCTCACCATAACTGATGCTGAAATTTTCAACACCGCGATCGGTGTTGGTGGTGAAGCCCCTGACAACGAAGCCAGTTCTCGCTATCCTTGGTAAGAAACTTATGATTTCTTAATGGTTGGCATGAATGCAGTTGTAGAGACAGTTATCAATAGCTTGAAAGAAGTGTTAGGAAGCACCGTCAAACTCGTTCCTGCACTTCTAGGAGCTTTAATTATCATCTTTTTAACCAGCTATGCTGCCCAAGCTGCCAGGAATTTAGCAGATAGGATAGGGACAAAAGCTTTAAAAAGCCGTTCCCTGCAACTTCTTCTTAAAAAAACAGCTTTCATTACCGCTTGGGTTTTAGGCATCTTACTCGCTGCCACAATTGCCTTTCCGGGCTTAGGTTTGGGCGATATTATTGCTACTCTCGGTTTAGGTTCGGTAGCGATTGGTTTTGCTTTTCAGGATATTTTCAAGAATTTCCTTGCGGGTATTTTACTCCTAGTTCAAGAACCTTTCCGTATTGGCGACCAAATCATCGTTACAGATTACGAAGGAACAGTAGAAGAAATTAATATTCGTACTACCCGAATCCGCACTTATTTGGGAGAACAAGTATTAATTCCCAATTCCAACATTTTTACCAGCGCCGTACAGGTACGAACCGCTTTAGATTATCGCCGTACTGATTTAGGAGTTGGGGTTGATTACAATACTTCTCTAGAAGAAGCTAGTCACCTTCTCCAAGAATCTATTTCCTTGGTTGAGGGAGTTCTCGAACATCCCGAAATAGAAGTCGATTTAGTCAGTTTTGGCGATAGTTCTATTGATTTTATTGTTCGTTATTGGACAAATTCTCAACAGAAAGAAGTTCGTCGGATTAAAACAAAGGTGATATTAGCTATCAAGAAAGCTTTTGATGATGCTAATATCAGTATTCCTTATCCGATTCGTACCTTCTACTTCTATAACCAAGAAAAGTTTAATGATTATCTTCCTGGGGCTTCAGTGGCAAGTGATGGTGCAGCAAGGGGAGAAAACAATTTTGAGTAATTTAATCAGCAAAGGTTGTTAAATCTGCATGAGAAATATTATTCTGTAGCTTCAAGTTGGTAATTTGAACGTCGAGTTTTTGTATTTCTTGATAATACTGTTGCATTAACTGAAAATGAGTTTCGTGATTGAGATTTTGCAATTTCTCGACATAATTCCGTCTTAAAGATTCGCAGTTAACTTGTTCGAGACGAGCGATCGCGCAATGAATAACCAGTAGAGGGCGATTGATATCCTCAGTTTGGGTTTCGTTGAGAAATAACAAACGATAAATGGGATTGACTTGTTCGGGATATTGAAGATTAAGGGTTTGCAGGGTCAAAATCAGATCGTGTTGTCCGACAGCTTGGGCTTCTAAAATTTTGTGCCACACTAAACGATGATTGGGGTTACTAAAAAATAACTCTTTTTCGTCTAATAATTCAAAAATCGTATCGCGATAATGAGGATAATGTAAATAAATCGAAAGTAGAGTTTTTTCAGCTTTATCTAAAGTATTATGTTCGGGACTGGTGAGTAAATCGAGGGAGGTTTCTGGGGAGTCTTGAGAAGCTTTGAGGCGGGGTTTCTTGAGTTCTCGTTGTAAAGTTTCGAGATACATAGAAAACAGCCGCGTATCGCCGTGACTCAAAAGTTTGGCACAATGACTGAGATAATGCGATCGCTTCTTACGATCTTCAATTTTATTGAGTAACTTCACCATATTTTGGGCGACTTGCTCGAATTGATCGGCTTGTTTGATATCTTTATCTTGAAGAAATTGCTCAATCTGCCAATCAAGCCAAAGAGGGGCTTCAGCGATTTTTTGTTGATAAATAGTAACGGCTTCGGGGCTAGATTTGAGGAACTCATCGGCATCTTTTCCGCCGGGCAAATTCAGAACCCGCAACTGCACAGAACCGGAATAAATCAGGGATTCAATTTCGTTTTCATTCAGGGTACGTTGGGTCGCTTTTGTCCCCGCATTATCGGCATCAAAGTTAAAAATAACTTGTTTAGAAGTCGTGTAGCGCAGTAAGGCTTTGAGATGATCCGGAGTGAAAGCTGTTCCCAAAGAAGCGACAGCATTAGAGATACCGTGACTGTGGAGGGCGATCGCGTCGAAATACCCTTCTACAACTATGGCACAATCTTGTTTAGTAATTGTAGATTTAGCCAAATCGAGGGCAAAAAGCGTTTTACTTTTAACAAATAAAGGCGTTTCAGGAGAGTTTAAATATTTCGGTTCGCTATTATTAAGAGAACGAGTCCCAAAACCAATAACTTTACCTTGAGAATCAGCAATAGGAATCGCCACGCGATCGCGAAAATAATCATAATAACCATCCCCTGTTTTCCGCTTTCTAATCAACCCCGCTTGTTCGACCAAACTAACAGCAAAACGTTTAGTTTCGACTAAATAACGATACAAAGTATCCCAGCCGGCTGGTGCATATCCTAGGGCAAATTGTTGGATTGTTGGCAGGGTTAAAGCTCGTTCATTTTGAAGATAACTCAGCGCTAGTTCTCCTTGGGGTTGCCTTAAGCAATGTTGATAAAAACTAGCTGCAACCGCTAGAATTTCGTATAACTGTTCTCTTAAAGAAAGCTGTCTCTGTAACTCTTGATGTTGTGCGGGTTCAAGGGTTTGTACCGGAATTTGGTAGCGAGAAGCTAAATTCAGTACCACATCGCTAAAACGAGCTTTATCAATCTCCATTAAGAAGGAAATGGCATTTCCCCCCGTACCACAGCCAAAGCAGTAATAAAGCTGCTTGCTGGGACTTACACTAAAGCTGGGGCTTTTCTCATCGTGAAATGGACATAATCCGAGCAAATCGCGCCCTTGCTTGCGAAGAACAACATAATCTGAGATTACGTCTACAATATCAACACGCTGTTTGACCTCTTCTAAAGTATCGGGGTGTAAGCGGGGAACGTCCATGAGTGCATCCAATTGAAACGCTATTTTTATCGTACAAGATAAGAGAGTTTCAAGGTTCTCAGCAGTAATCTCTCAGGAAAGCGGCCAGTTTTGTAAAATTTAATGCCAGTGAGTGCCATAACTTAGCATTACTGAAGCGACAGATTCGCTATCCTTGAGCTTGACTCTTACAAAACTCAGTTCAATCTGCATTACCGAATAAAATCAGGCAAAATTAAAGTAAGACCCCTTGAGATTTTGTTAACCTCTACTCAGAAATGGATTGCGACATCAAGCAAAAAAGCTAATTTCCTCGTGGTTGCTTCTTACTATTACTTGAGTTTAATCTGCAACGCAATCGTTTCCATTGAATCAAAACTATCAATAACAAAAGCCCGTTAATTACCAAGTCTAGTTTATCAATATGTCGCAATCCTCTGAACTTGATTGGGAAAGAAAGTTACAGGATGTCCATCAGCAATATCAAACCTTGCTAGGCTATATAACCGATTTGGTTTTAGTCGCGAACGAACAAGGCAAGATTACCTTTGTCAGTCCGAATGTGAAGCGCTGGTTAGATTACAGCCCAGCCAAAATGAAAGCGTTGGGGTTTGTTCAGGATTTGTGGTTGGATGTACAGGGCGATCGCGATCGCTTTGTAGGCAGTATGATGAATCGAGCGGGCGATCGCTGTCGCTTTCAAGTACAAGTTCATGCTGTGGCTATTGCTGGCGGAACTCAGTTATATTGTTGTCAGCCCTTAGAGTCCCCCTCAGATACCCCATACCCCACAACGGTAAAGCCAGAGGGGTTGACTCCGCTACCAGTACAACTCCGTACCACCACCGATTCTTTCGTTCCCAATTACACTTTCTTTAACTCGGTTTTTGATAATATTCCCAGTATTATCTTTGTCAAAGATGCTCTAACCCTTCATTTTGTGCGTCTCAATCATACTGCACGAGTTTGGTTAAATTGTCCGAGCGATCGCCTGTTGGGAAAAACTAATCGTGAGGTATTACCCGCAGATTTAGCTCAAAAACTAGAACAGCAAGAACAGAAAGCCTTAGAAACACAAACACCCCTCAAAATTACAGAATTCGTCGCCAATTCTCCCAAAAACACCGAATGCTGGCTAGACATCCATACAATCCCGATTTTTGACGAGGGCGGCCAAGTACAATATATTTTAGAAATCCTTGAAGATGCGAGCGATCGCGTCTCCTATCAACAAGCCCTACAAGAAAGCGAAATCACCACGCGGGCTTTGTTTGATGCCATTCCCGATCTCCTACTGCGTCTCAACGCTGATGGCACTTATGTTGCCTGTAAAACAGCGAAAAACTTCCGGACTCTCGTCTCTCCTGCGGAGATGATTGGCAAACAGCCTGAAGACATTTTACCCCCAGAGTTAGCTGCCGCTTCCCGTTACTATGCCCAGTTAGCCCTAGAAACCCAAGAAGTCCAAGTCTACGAATATAACCTTGTCGAACAAAATCGCATTCGTCATTATGAAGCGCGATCCGTTGCTTGTGGCAATAACGAAGTCTTAAAAATTGTTCGAGATATTAGCGATCGCGTCGCAGCCAAACAAGCCCTCCAAGAAAGCGAAAACCGTTTTCGGGCTGTCTTCGACCAAGCCGCCGTCGGCATGATTATTTTAACCCTAGATTACCGTTTTTTCCGCATTAATCAAAAATTTAGCGAAATTACGGGCTATAGCCATGTTGAATTATTAATTCAAAATTACTTTTATATTGTAGAATCCGAAGACCGCGAAGCCCATCAAAACTGTATAGAAGCCCTGCTTTCTGGGAAACACACCACCGTCCAACTCGAAAATCGCTATCTCCACAAAGAAGGAGCAACCGTTTGGGTTAATCTCTCCTTATCTGCCATTCACGACGAAACTGGCAAAGTTCAGTACATTATTGCCGTTGTTCAAAACATTAGCGATCGCGTTTTTGTCGAAGCCGCATTACAAGATGCGTACCGAATTTTAACCAGCCGGGAACAACAATATCGTACCTTGAGCGATCGCGCTCCGGTAGGTATCTTTCAAACCAATGCCGATCTAGGAGTTATTTTTGTCAATCCCTGCTGGTGCGAAATTACAGGTTTAGATTGGCAAACTGCTATAGGAGATAACTGGCAACAAGCGATTCATCCCGAAGATCGCGATCGCACTTTAGCTCAATGGAGTCAAGTTGCCCAAGACCATCCCGAAAACTTTGAATTTCGCTTTCAACGTCCCGATGGTAGCGTTGCTTGGGTCATAGGCAACAGCGCCAGTTTATGGGATGAAAACAACGAATATCAAGGAGAAATCGGCACAGTCCTCGATATTACCGAGCGCAAAAACGCTGAAATAACCCTCACCCAGCAAAAAGAACTATTACAAACCATTTTTGACCATATTCCCATTGTGGTACTCTTTTTTGATGCCAACAGCAACTTACAACTCTTAAACCGAGAAGCCGAAAAAGTTTTAGGATGGTCTTTGGCTGAAGCGCGTCAAATCGACTTATTTGCCGAATGTTGTCTTGATACTGAGCAAAAAGCCGCCATCGAGCAATCGATCGCTCAAGGCGATGGTAGATGGCAAGACTTCACGATTGTGACTCGTACAGGCAAAGTTCTAGAAACCGCTTGGGCCAGTATTCGCTTATCCGACGCAACTCGCTTTGTCATCGGACAAGACATCAGCGATCGCAAACAAGCAGAAGAAAACCTCAAATCCCAAGCCGAACGGGAAAAACTCTTTGGTGCAATGCAAGCCCAAATTCACCGTTCCCTAGAAATCAACATCATTCTCAACACCACCGTAGAAGAAGTCCGCAACTTTCTACAGTGCGATCGCGTTTTAGTCTATCGTTTCAACTCCGATGGCAGTCGTACCGCGATCGCTGAGTCTACCCTCCCCAACCAACAATCCATCGTGGGTAGAACCTTAGACAATAGCTTAATTCCCCCTAACTTAATCCGTCATTACCGAGCAGGACAAGTCCATGCCTTTAATGACATCGAACTCAATGTACTGGCTTCCAACCAGACATCCTCCTCAAACTCACCCTCACTCCAAGCCAATCTCGTTATCCCCATTTTGCAACAAGAGAAACTCTGGGGATTGCTAAACGCCCAGCACTCTAACAACTCTCATCTTTGGCCAGAATCAGAAATCAAATTTTTACAACAACTAGCCACGCAAGTCGGGATTGCCATCCAACAATCGCAACTCTACAACGAACTCAAAAAAGCCAATCTCGAATTACACCGTTTAGCCACCATCGACGGTTTAACCAAAGTAGCCAATCGTCGCTGCTTTGACGCTTATCTACAAGCCGAATGGCGACGGATGGCGAGACTCAACGAACCCCTCGCCATTATCTTGAGCGATATCGATTATTTCAAACTCTATAACGATACTTACGGCCATCAAACCGGGGATGTTTGCTTGCAACAAGTCGCCGCAACTCTGCAACGTACCCTCAAACGTCCGGCAGATTTAATCGCTCGTTATGGCGGTGAGGAGTTTGTGGCGATTTTGCCCAATACCAATGCCGAAGGTGCAATTCACATCGCTCATACCATCCACGACAGCGTTACTGCCTTAAAAATCTCTCATCGTGCTTCTCCAGTGCGCGATTATATCACCCTGAGCGTCGGGGTAGCGGCGATGATTCCGACTCTAGAATCTTCTCCCTATGCCTTAATCGAAAAAGCGGATGCTGCTTTGTATCAAGCCAAAGATGCCGGGCGCGATCGCGTCGCTTATTAGCGTCCTAGAATCAGGGGAAGAGGGGGTTAGAACTGATAGCGTTGCGGCCCAACCCACAAACTTACCGGGACAGCTTCCCCTTCCCGATCGATTTTCACTTCCACCACAAAAGAGCCTTCTTGACCGGGTTGGTTTTGCAGATTGGCAATACGATTGTTAATCTCCTGAATCTGGGCTTCTGGCATATAGTAGCGTTCCAGGTCGTAAATCAAAGCGCCATCCCGATACCTTCCAGCTAAAGCAACGCGATCGCGTCCGAGATTTTCCGGGCGAGATCGCCGAATTTCTACGGGAATCCACGATTGCGGCGGTCTGAGGTCTCTTTGAGGGCTGGCTGGCGCTTGTAAAATCACAAAAAACTGCGTACCTTCTACCAAAATGCTCTCACCGTTACGCTGAAGCGTCAGAATTTCCGGCCATCCGGGTAAGAGTTGCAGATTTTCTACCCGCGAAATTTCATAATCTAGAACTTGGTAATTTCCCCGCAACAAATCCATCGGGTCTACAGGACGAGTTTGCAAAATCACCGTTTGTCCCGATAACCGCGTATAGATCGCTTGGGCAGGAACGACTAAAATTAAGACACTTTGCAAGAGAATTGCCAACAGAAAGCGAATTGTTTTGTGCTTTGTTGTTGGGGGTTGGTCGTTCGTCTTCATGAATCATTCCTCTGCGATCGTATCGGGGCTTTGAACAGTCGCACAAAATTTTTGCCCACAAGTAACCCACAATAATTTCAAGTTAGCGAATCTGCCGCTTAATTGCCAAAGACTGCTGATGATATTGCATCGCTTGGGTATAATCTTCCAGAGCCGAGTAAACTTTGCTGAGATTATCCAGCACGATCGCCTCTCCAAAGCGATCGCCACTATCTTTTTTTATATCCAGAGACTTCTGATAGTAGTGGATGGCTTGCTGATAATCCTGGAGAGCGTAATAAGTTTTGCCGATACTGCTGAAATAGAGGGATACTTCGGCTTGGTTTTGTTGAGTTTGGGCGATCGCCAATCCTTGTTGATAGTATTGCAAAGCTTGGGGGTAATTGGCGAGGGCAAAAGTTCCATGACCTAAGCCACTCCAGGCATTACTCAGAGCTTGATTGTGGTTTTGCTGTTGAGCGAGGTCGAGATATTGTTGATAGTAGGCGATCGCCTCGCTGAAAGTCTGGAGAGTTTCGCAGGTTTGAGCCAGTAACTCCAGGGAGGCAAATTCTCCAGTGCGATCGCCAATAGAGCGCTGAATTGCCAAAGCTTTTTGATGATACTCCAAAGCTTTAGCGGGCTGTTCTAAGGAATTGTGAGCTTTACCGAGATTGTGCCAAGCTTTGGCTTCAACTAAGCGATCGCCAATCGAATTTGCTAATTTTTGTTGTTTGCGAAAATGCTCAATCGCCAGTTGCATTCCTTGGTGAAATTCCCCGCGAACGTGATGTTCGACCCAACCCTGAGTATCGCTGTGTTTGGCTCGAATTTCCAACCAAGGGCGATCGCCCCCTTCGCGACGAATTGCCACCGATTGCTGATAATTTTCGATCGCTTGTTGATATTGACCGAGAGATTTTAAAGCAATCCCCATATTGTTCAAAACTCGCGCTTCTCCGGCTGAATCTCCGATAATTTGGTAAATCGACAGCGCTTGTTGCCAAGACTGGAGTGCTTCGCGAAACTGGCTGGCTTGATACTGGTGAGTTCCTTGGGTAACCAAACGTTGAGCTTCTTCAGGAGATACAGCTAAGTCGTTTTCTGAACGATGTTCTTGCACCAACCCCAAAATTCGCTCGGAAACCCAGCGCAAACGTTGAGCCGCTTTGCGATCGCCTCCCCAAGTCAGAAACTCCGTAACTTCTGTTAGGGTTTGCAGCAAACCAACATTCACAACAGATAGGTTAGCTTGCAGTCGCGACTCAATCTCATCTTCTGGACAAACCAGAAGCGTATTGACAAAGTTGAGATACACTTGTTGACGGTCGTCGTTCATAGCCCAAACACAATACTGGTTAATTGGCGATCGCGGTGCATCGCTGTTTTGACCCGATAGGTTAGCCATTATTTCTTTCACTGTACTCGATCGCGATTGGGATCGTGTGGTATTGGTAGCACAAAGGCGATTGATTAATAACACAGTAAATTTGCAGCAACTTTGATACAGTTTGTATGATTAAGCCGACTAACGGGATAATAGCCGCCGGGGATCGCGGGACTGTCAATGCCGGACAGATGATTTTAGATGCGGGTGGTAATGCTTTTGATGCGGCGATCGCGGCAATGCTGGCTTCCTTTGTTGTAGAACCCACTTTAACATCCGCCGGGGGGGGTGGTTTTTTATTAGCTCGCACTTGCCAAGGTGAGAATATCTTGTTTGATTTTTTCAGTCAAACCCCTCGCCATAAAAAGTCAACTGAGGCTATTGATTTTTATCCCATTGAGGTCAATTTTGGCGATGCCATTCAGCAGTTTCATATTGGGTTAGGAGCGATGGCCGTTCCGGGGGCGATCGCGGGGGCTGTTCGCATTCATCAGAGTTTAGGCCGTTTACCCTTTTCTGTTGTCGCCGAACCCGCAATTCACTATGCCGAAAAAGGTTTTCAACTCAGCAAATTTCAAGACCTTTGTATTAATCAATTATTGTCGCCCATTTTATTAGCCACTGCTGGTAGTCGTCAAATTTTCGCGCCCGAAGGAAAGCTTTTACAAAAGGGAGACACAATATATCAGAAAGATTTAGCGGCGACTTTACAAGAAATTGTGAAAGAGGGCGATCGCGTTTTTTATCAAGGCGAAATTGCCCGGAAAATCGCCGCAGATTGTCAAGAATCTGGCGGTCATCTCACCCTCGCAGATTTCCACAATTATCGCGTTATCGTGCAGCGTCCGTTACAGTTTACCTATCGCCAACACACCTGTTTAACTAATCCACCACCCAGTTCGGGAGGCACTCTAATTGCCTTTGCCCTGGAGTTATTATCAACCTTAGACATCGCACAATTTCCCCATTATAGTAGCGAACATTTAAGGGAATTAGCGACCATTATGCAATTAACCAATACGGCTCGCAAAGACAGTTACGACGATCGCTTATATCAAGATAATATTGCCGAAACTTTCTTACATCCCAATTACCTCCAACCTTATCAAGAAACCCTCATTAATAAGTTTGGTAGCACCACCCATATTAGCGTTATTGACAAAGAAGGCAATGCTGCCAGCGTCACAACTTCTAACGGCGAGGGGTCTTCTTATGTTGTACCGGGAACGGGAATTATGCTCAATAATATGTTAGGAGAAGCCGATCTCAACCCCGGAGGCTTTCATCGCTGGCCTGGCGATCGCCGTTTATCTTCGATGATGTCTCCCACCATAGTTTTAAAAGAAGATAAGCCTTATATTGTTTTAGGATCGGGCGGCTCAAATCGCATCCGCACCGCTATTTTGCAAGTAATTTCTAACTTGATTGACTTTGAAATGTCGATGTCAGACGCGATCGCCTCTCCCCGCATTCATTGGGAAGATAATGTCTTAAATATTGAACCCCCTTATTCCTCCGAAATCTCGCAAAACTTTCACCTCGATAAAGATACAAAAACTGTTCTTTGGCAAGAGCAAAGTATGTTTTTTGGGGGCGTACATGGAGTCATTCAAAACAGTTTTAATGAGTTTGCCGGAGCAGGCGATCCGCGTCGTCAGGGAGTTTGTAATGAAGTTTAATTCTTAGTTCGTAGTCAGGGCTTCAGTCCTGATATTTATCATCAATAATAAAAGACGCAGCGTATTGTACTGCGTCCTTTATTTTGAGGGGGGAGGTATGCGGATGGCGAGATTCGAACTCGCACAGCGTTAGCCACACGCCCCTCAAGCGTGCGTGTCTACCGATTCCACCACATCCGCTTGTTAAGGTTGTATCGCCTGTAGACGACACGATTTATTAGTGTATCATAACGATGCGAATTTTGATGCAATGCTAAAAAGTTTTAGGGGAGGTCTCGTGTCCGAGAAGTTATTGCAGGGGTTAAGTGTCTTTTTAGTGGGGATGATGGGGGCTGGCAAAACCAGTGTTGGTGAAGTGTTGGCACAAAAATTGGGGTATCGCTTTTTTGATATGGATGTATTGATCGAGCGAGTTAAGGGGTGTGCGATTTCAGAAATTTTTGCCCAAGGGGGGGAAGCAGAATTCCGGGAGATCGAAACCCAGGTCTTGGCGCAGTTGTCGGCTTATACCCAAAGCGCGATCGCCACAGGAGGCGGTGTGGTACTCGATCCGATGAATTGGAGTTATCTGCAACAGGGTTTGGTGGTGTGGCTAGATGCCCCGGTAGAGCTACTCAGCGAACGTTTGGCCGAAGATAATACCCGACCGCTACTCCAGCAAGGCGATCTCGTGGAGAAACTTAACAAGATTCTCGAACAACGATCTAACCTGTATGCCCAAGCCGACCTGAAAATTACAATTCAACCCCATCAAAGCCCGGAGGAGATCGCGATCGCCATTATCGACAGCATTCCAGCCATTTTGAAAGCAAAGCAAACCAATCCAAGTCTAGAATCATAACAGTGAGTGGCGATTCAATTGGCTAACCACGAACAATTCCCTGGCAATATCTCGATCTAGACTGTTAAACGTTTCTTTGTGGCAAAATTTCAGTACAAAACGAGTTTATGAGCAATGCAAGCGAATACATTAAGGAAGTCGAGGCAACCCGCGTTCGGGTTTTAAGCGAAGCCCTCCCCTACATCCAAAAGTTTGCCGGACGGACAGTGGTCGTCAAATATGGCGGCGCAGCGATGAAAGATTCTAGCCTGAAGGATAAGGTAATTCGGGATATTGTCTTTATGTCCTGCGTGGGGGTTCGTCCGGTGGTGGTTCACGGAGGCGGTCCGGAAATCAATACTTGGCTGGGAAAACTCAACATCGAACCCCAGTTTAAGGACGGTTTGCGGGTTACTGACGCGGACACGATGGATGTGGTGGAAATGGTGTTAGTGGGTCGCGTTAATAAGGAGTTGGTCTCGCTGATTAACCGCGCAGGTGGTAAAGCGGTGGGTTTATGCGGTAAGGACGGCAATCTTATCGAAGCCCGTCCGGTGGGTACAGAAGGTGTCGGTTTTGTCGGGGAGGTGACTTCTGTTGACCCGGATATTATTGCGACATTGGTTGATAAGGGCTATGTTCCGGTGATTTCGAGTGTGGCAGCCGATGAGGAAGGGCAAGCTCACAATATTAATGCGGATACGGTAGCAGGTGAGATTGCGGCGGCGCTGAATGCCGAAAAGCTGATTTTGTTAACGGATACTGCCGGGATTTTGCAAAATTATAAAGACCCTTCAACTTTATTGACTCATTTGGATATTCAACAAGCTCGCGATTTGATTGCTAAGGGGATTGTTGCTGGGGGGATGATTCCTAAAGTAAATTGTTGTGTGCGATCGCTCGCGCAAGGAGTCAAGGCTGCTCATATTCTAGACGGTCGCATTCCCCATGCGTTATTACTGGAAATTTTTAGCGATGAGGGGATTGGTTCGATGATTGTGGCTTCGGAGTTTCATCGTTAATAAATGGCAAACCCCTTTCCCATCGGGAGAGGGGCTAATTTTGGCGAATTAACGGCGAATTTGCAGTTGAATGTTTCCTGAAGAATCGTAGTAAAAGTAAGAGTTTTGATTGACGGGGTAGGGATTTGGGTAATAATACTGCCCGTTGGGATTAACGATAATGGTGTTGTTGCGATAAACCCGTCTGGGCTGAGGCGTTACAATAATCTGGGGTTGGGGCTGCACGATAAGGTTGGGATTGCGGTCGAAAATGGTCGGTTTACCCGTAACGGGATTGACGGGAATAGGAGTGGCAATGGGACTCCCGTAAATGTAGGTCGCACTCTGGGGTTGGGTAATGACGGGACTGGGATTAATGATGATAATCTGGGATTGAGCAACGGCGGGAAAAAGTGCGATCGCCCCCAAAGTCAAGGGAGTACACAGGTTTGACAAGAAACGATAGCAGTGGCTTGGGTTGAACATCACGACAGCAAAAAATAATAATAAAGAAAGTCTGGCCAGCCCAGACGCAAATTACAGTTAAAAAGTTCGCTTGCAACTCAAAATATTGTGAATCCAGAGGAACAGACATCATTCCAAGAGCTATATCGCGCCGGAAAACTGGCTTTTGAGCGGGGACAGTACCGCCGCAGTATCGAAGCCTTAGAAGCGTCGCTAGAGTTGCTTCCGAGAACCAATCGTTTGGCAGGAGATGCCCAAATTTGGCTGGTTACGGCTTATCAAGCTGCGGGTCAAAATCAAGACGCGATCGCCCTTTGCCAAAGTTTACTACAACATCCCAGCATCACGATCCGAGGGAAAGCCAAACGGCTACTCGAAATCCTCAAAGCCCCGGTTCTGAAGCGTCCCAAGGAGTGGATGACGGAAATTCCCGACCTCGCGGCGTTGGATGAAAGTCGCCAGCGCGATCGCTATATTACCTCGAAAAAGCGCGATCGCCCTCCCGCAGAACCCAATCCCGATGATTATGTCGATCTATCTCAAGTGGATAATTCGGATAATGGTTTTGTAGGGTTAACGTTAGTTTTGGTGTTATTAGTTTTAGGAAGTTTGTGGTTTTTTGGCTTGAGTTAACCTCGTTTCCAGGTAATTCGTTTCACTCTAAAAAAATAAGCCCCTCTCGGAGTGGGAGAGGGGTTTGGGGTGAGGGCTAATCTTAACCATCCATTAATTTCTCCATCAAAAATTGCTTGAAATATTGTCCCCGCAGTAACCTTTCTCGTTCTTGGGTAATCTGAAACCCTTTAGCTGTAAAAAAGGGTTGCGCGGTAATACTCACTTCGGCAAAAAGCGATGAAATGTGTTGTTCTTTGGCGTGGTTTTCCAGTTGACTTAATAAGTTTGAACCCACTTTGCAACCTTGCCATTGATGATGTACATAAAAGCAATCAATATGACCATTTGCTGCTAATTCTGTAAAACCAACAACGGTATTTTCAATCTCTGCAACGTAAACTATCTGGTATTGAGTCAAGCGCGATCGCCAATATTCGTAACTCTGAACTTTTGGCGACCAAGCGGCAATTTGCGCGGGGCTGTAATGCCGGGAATTAACTTGATGAACGGTATGGTGATACAATAGCGCGATCGCGTCAATATCGCCTTCTCGATACAAGCGAATTTTCATGGTTTTTTCCAAATCCGAATCACAACATCTTGACTTCCCGTGGCAATTATTTCTAAATTAGGAGTCGCGGCAAAAAAGTCAATCGGACGGGGATATCCAGTTAAAATTCGCTGCATTTTTCCATTATTTAAATTCCAAAAACGGATGGTTTTATCTGCACCGCTACTGACCAAAGTTTGACCGTCATTAGAAATTGCTAAGGCATTAACATAGTTTGTATGTCCGGTTAAAGTTTGTCGTTTTTCTCCTGTATAAGCATCCCAAATAATAATAGTACGATCGGCACTAGCGCTGGCTAAAAATTGACCATCAGGACTCATCGCTAAGGCATTAATATAACTTGTATGTCCGGTTAAAGTTTTAATTTCTTTGCCAGTTTCTAAATCCCAAAATTCAATCATTTTATCTGCTCCTGCACTCATTAAAACTCGACCATCAGGACGAACGGCTAAAGCATTAATTGAGCTAGTATGACCATTAAAAACTTGTTTTTGTTCGCCTTGATTTAAATCCCACGCGCGAACTGTAAGGTCGGCACTAGCACTATATAAATACTGCCCATTAGGACTAAAAAGCACATCATTAATTGAGCTTGTATGTCCGGTCAAAGTAATTAGTAATTTCCCCGTTGTCAAACTCCAAAGTTTAACGGTTTTATCCGCACTTCCACTAGCTAAAAATTGACCATCAGGACTAATTGCTATACTATTTATATAACTTTCATGCCCTGTTAAAGTTTTTAATTCTCGTCCCGTTTCTAAATCCCAGATTTTAATTGTTTTATCAGCACTAGCGCTAATTAATACTTTTTGGTCAGCCGTAATGGCAACATTATTAATATTACTACTGTGACCTTCAAAAACGCGATCGCTCTCCCAAGACTGCGTTACGACTGTTTGAGAATTAAGTTGCACCTTATACCAAGCCCAATACCCTCCAGATGCTAAAAGTAAAACCGCAAGACCACCCCCAATGAGCCATTTTTTAGCACTGTACTGTTTGCTTTCATCTTTTTGAAGAACAGTCGTTTTAGACATAATAACTGTTTCTTCATCGCGGTTATAAGGACGATAATCTGCGGGTAATTC
The DNA here is from genome assembly GCA_035968055.1 of Jaaginema sp. PMC 1080.18. Classification (GTDB taxonomy): domain Bacteria; phylum Cyanobacteriota; class Cyanobacteriia; order Cyanobacteriales; family Spirulinaceae; genus Jaaginema. The sequence goes on from JAWQFT010000001.1 coordinate 71,235, forward strand.
CGAATTTCCTGCTAACAAACGATCCAAGATAGCTAACATTTCTTGGGTATCTTTAGGGCGATCGATCGCTTTAGCAGACATTAATCGATCGATAAAATCAGCAAAAGCAATTGTAATTTGTGGTGCATAATCTCGCCAATCAAACTCATCTGTCAACGGGTTATAAATATCGCTGAGTTTTTTGCCAGTCAGCAAGTAAACAAATGTCCGTCCTAAAGCATAAAAATCCGACTGAGGAACAGCATGACCTTTTTCTTGTTCGGGAGGAGTATAACCCGCAGAACTAATGCGCGTAATTGTACCAGCGCTGCCAATTTGTGCTAAATAAGTATAAGTCATTTCTCTAGCTGCCCCAAAGTCAATTAAAACTAACTGACCGGAAGGACGTAGCATGATATTTTGTAGCTTGATATCCCGGTGAAAATAGTTATGTTTGTGAACGATTTGGAGAATTTTTGTAAGTTGCTGCAACCACAATAATGCCTGGGTTTGACTAATATTTTGAGTTTGTTGTTGTAGCCATTGCTGAAGGTTCATCCCTTCAATTTTTTCCATAACAAAACAATGGATTAATTCAGGATTGTTATGGCTGGTATAAGCAAAATAAGCATCCGGTTCTACGTTGGGAATGCCCGGATGTCGGAGTTGACTGAGAATAATAGCTTCTTGCCGAAAAAGCTCAACAGCCCGCAAATTCTTATTATGATGAAACTTAAGAACTTTGAGAATTTGGGTGGTTGTAGCGTCGCTAACTTCGTAAATAGTTGCAAAACCGCTATCGTCGCTGAGAAGCTTAACAATACGGTAGCGATCGCGCAAGACCAAAGCCGAACCACAATGATGACATAGCCTGTTTTCAGCGTTAGCGAGATCGCCAGGTTGCGGACATAGGGGGTTAATACAGTAGCTCATGATTAAGGCTACCCAAAAATTAAGATTGGGTTATCAACGCAGACAAAAAATGCCGACTTCTCTTTTCATGGTACTGCCATCTGAGATTATTCCGAGGGCGATCGCGATCTAATCTGCCTCATTTACCGTCAGTAAACGGGAAGTCTGGAATCGATCCATCCAGCTTTGCAAGTATAGACGATTTTCTTGTTGGTGTTGCGGGTTTTCGCTATCCAAAGGATGGGGGGCCAAACCCTTAATCGCGGCTGTTGTTACGCAAAACATCGACTTCTGAAAACTCTCGCAAATTTGCACCCGCAAATCATCTTCTTGACGCAAAGTTTGACGATAAAAATCATGAAGATAAGATGGTAAAAAATGCCGCATATCCTGCATTAACAGTGTTGGGGGAATCCCCGAACCCCCAATCGGTAACGGGTCAGCATAAAGCGCTCCGTAGGTAAAATCCCCTTGCTCGAAAGGAATTTGGTAAGCTTGAGCATTATACGAAACTGTACCCGGAAACGGCGTACCCCGGAAGAAAATCGCCTCAACGTAAGGAACTGCGGTATCCATTAAAAAGGTGATTCCGGCAGACTTCGGGATAATTTCGTAAGTATTTCCTCCCAAAGTTACACTGTAAGTAATGGGCTTGCTGGCATCTGCAACTAACCCATCGAGGATATGTTGCACAACTTGAGGAATCGAGGCAATTTCTCCCCGGTCATAGCGATCGCTTAAAGTTAAAAAGATATCGCTCATAATCCGCCAAAACTGACCCAGACCGCTATAATATGCCAGCACTCGCACCTGTTCCGGCATAAAGTCGGGAAATAAAGCATTCAAGCCCAACATCACGGGATTGTTGCGCCATTTTGCCTGAATTGCAACGTTAGCATTCTTGGCAAAATCCCGCGAATCGAGATAAGTATCTAAACTCCCACCTCCATGCCAAAACATCGATCGCATACAATACTCCGCATATTCATAATTAATGCGATCGTGCCACCAATGGGAAAGCAAACGCTGCCAAGAAACCTTGCCATTGAAATACTTAAAAAAGGGAAACAACACCAAAAACTGGTTTTCCGAGATGTAAATCAAATTGCGAGAATAAGCATCTAAAACCACCCCATAGCTTTTGAGAATCCCCACCACTTCAACAACATTTTGTGGTGAATCGGATAGTAAATCCCGACCGGATTCTAGACGTTTAATATACTCAGCGAGTGGGTGAGAAGTTGCCGTTTGCGTTTTCACGAGAAGTTTTCCCTCTAGATTTAGTCAATTGGGCGGATTTTGTTAGGTTGAGCGAGATCGACAGCAGGAATGCTGATGCGTAGGGAAGGATCGACAATTAAAGTCGCAGTATCGACTTCACTCCAACGGGAAATCCACCCCGGCTGTAACCCCAAAACCACAATCAACACCGCTAACGCGATCGCCGGAATGCGCTCAGACCATTGTACCTGGGGCAGTTGGCTCAACGGTTCGGATAAGCGACCAAAAAAGACATTGTTAACCATTAACAAGAAATATACCGCCGTCAGTCCCGTTCCGATCATACAAAGTAGGGTTGCGATCGGGAAAAGGGGAAAACTGCCGCGAAACACCAAAAACTCGGCGATAAAGCCAATCATACCGGGAATCCCCGCACTGGCCATCACTCCCAAGATAGTTAAACTCCCCACCACAGGTAAGCCCCGTTCGGGATTGAGTAAACCCCGCAAAACTTTAACATCGCGAGTCCCTGTTTTCTTGTACACGACTCCCACCAACAGAAACAGTAAAGCCGAAATCAGCGCATGACTGATCATCTGGAAAACTGCCGCGATGAGACTCAGAGGGGTAGTCGCTGCCGCAGCCAGTAGAATATAAGCCATGTGAGCGATTGAAGAATAGGCAACAACCTTTTTCATATCTTGCTGGGCGATCGCGGTAAATGCCCCATATAAAGCACTAATCGCCGCTAAATAGGCTAACCAGGGCGCAAAGACAATCCAAGCTTCGCGAAACAAACCCACACCAAAGCGCAATAAGCCATAAGTCCCCAGTTTTAACAAAACCCCTGCCAATAACACCGAAACGGGTGTAGAAGCTTCAACGTGCGCGTCCGGTAGCCAAGTATGAAAGGGAAAAATCGGGATTTTGATAAACAAACCGACTAACAACATTCCCAACAGCCAAAACTGCAAATTCAGGGGTAACGCCGACGATCGCAACGGTTCGTAATCAAAACTGGTAGCATGACTAAACCAAACAATGCCCAGAAAGGAAGCCAAAACCAGAAATCCCGAAAGAGCAGTATAAATCAGGAATTTCATCGCTGCATAACCCCGACGACCTCCTCCCCAAATGGCAATCAGGAAGTACAGGGGAATGACCTCTAACTCGTAAAACAGGAAAAATAACAACAAATCCTGGGCTAAAAACGCTCCAGCTACCCCACCACTGAGAAACAGCATCAAAGCAAAATAAAATCGCGATCGCTGAATCTTTTCGTTGGTACTATAAATCGCTACTAAAGTTAAAAAACTATTGAGGACGATTAACGGTAAAGATAAACCATCCAAACCCAAATGGTAATTAATTCCTAAACTGGGTAGCCAGTCGATGCGTTCGACAAACTGCATAGACCCTTGGTCGGGGTTGAAGTTAAACCCCAACACCAGCGTCCAGACACACAAAATCGTTGCGATGGTAATCGCAATTTGGCGATATCGCTTTACGTCCCAATCTAAGGGCAATAATGCGATCGCGATCGCCCCCAAAATTGGTATCCAAACTAAAGCACTTAACATTTTTGTTATTGGTTATTGGTTGTTGGTTGTTGGTTGTTTGTCACAATTCCAAAATCTTCCCACTCTCCCCGACTGCCGATTGCCGATTGCCGACTGCCCAAAAACCAATCCCTACTGCCCCTTAATCGCTGATAACTGAAAAAGCCGATGACCAATAATTCCAAATCCCCTCCCATTGACCATTAAACGCCAAACCCAGAATCACACTTACCGCCACTAAAATAGTGAAAATGTAAAACTGAGATTGACCCGAAACATTATATTTGAGGGCATTCCCGCTAAAAATTGCCGCTAAACCGACCAAATTCACGCCGCCATCGACGATATAACGGTCGAACCAAGCCGTAAAGCGGGAAAACAGCGAAACCGCCCACACCACCGTCACATTGTACAAACGCTCGATATAAAAGTCGTAAGCAAATAAATCTTGGAAAAAGCGCAGATAAACTTGAGTTGGGCGTTCCCAATTGCGACGCAACGGCATTAATGCCCCTAACAAACACCCCCCCATCCCAGAGGCAATTAATACAGGCATTGCCCAATGGTTTAACAGTAAAACCTCTTCAACCCAGCCATTATTGCTGCGGACTAACAAATCCAGTTGTTGCAGTCCCACAGGCATCAAAAGAACCAAGAGAGATAAAGTAACCATCGGTACAGCCATCGGCCAGGGAACTTCCGCACAACGGCGGGTTTTGGGGTGGGGTTGACCGAGAAAGACTAAGCGAAATAAACGGGTTAGGTTAACAGCACTAGCACCATTGACAAACAGTAATAACATCAACAACCACAAAGGGATAGTGTAGAAGCCTTGTAACCATTGCTGCATCGACCAAAACATTCCCATAGGGAGTAAGGCAATCAAGCCCGCACTGCCTACCATAAAAGCGACGGTAGTGGCAGGCATTCGCGACCATAAACCGCCCATTTGGGTAACATTTTGGTTGGTGGTGTTGAAGATGATCGAGCCAGCGCTCATGAATAGTAAAGCTTTGGCGATCGCGTGGGCAAACAAGAGTAATAAGGCAACTGTCACTGGCTGACCAATCCCCACCGTGACAAAAACTAAGCCAAGATAAGCACTGGTGGAATGAGATAATGCCCGTTTGATATCGATCTGCGCGATCGCCATCAAGGAAGCCCCCACCGCCGTAATTGCCCCAATAGCCACTAAAACATTTGAAGCTACCAAAGATAGGGTAAACACGGGTTGCAGCTTAATCAACACATAAGCCCCGGCCGAAACCACAATCGAGTTGCGTAAAATCCCGGCAGGATTCGGCCCTTCCATCGCTTCATCCAGCCACAAATTCAAAGGGAATTGAGCGCATTTTCCGGTAGGGCCGGCAATCAAAGCCAAACCCAGTAAAGTTGCGGTAAACGGTTGTAGAGGGGCTGTTTGTACCCAATCTTTGAGTTGACTAAAATCTAAGCCTTCTCCATAACTGGATAACGCCACTACCCCCATCAAGAGCAAAATATCCCCGACGCGCTTGGTGAGAAAGGCATCTCGTGCGGCAGTTACGACCAAAGGTTGAGCGTACCAAAATCCTACTAATAAATAAGTAGATAAAGTCAGCATTTCCAGCAACCCGTAACTCAGAAGCAAGGAATCGCTAATCGCTAAACCACTCAAAGCCGCTTCAAAAAAGCCCATCAAGCCGTAAAAACGCGCCAGAGACCAGTCTTTTTCCATGTAACCTAGGGCATAGAGTTGAGCCAGTAAACTCAAGCTAATAACCAGGGACAAAGCCCCCATACTAATCGGGGAAATATCGAGGGTGAGAGTGAGGTCAAGGTCGGCGACTTGCAACCAATGAAACGCCACTCGTTGGGGGGGTTGCTGCCAGATCGAACGCAGAATCACGAGATTGTGAATGAAGGCAACCAAGGTCATTAAAATATTGAAATAAGCGGCGGGTCTCGGTCCGGTTCGCCGCACGATTCCCATCGACCAAGGTAAGGTCAAAATCGCTCCCATTAAGCCATAGATGGGAATAAAGCCAATGCTTGATAACAGCCATTCAGTCATTCAAAAATTCCTGGGTAATAACGATGCTTTGTGGTTTTGATCGAGATGGATTGCTCTAAAGTCGAGTTAATGTTTTAAGAATTTGTTGTTATGGGTTTTGGGCTGGAAGTCGGCATTACTGCCTGTCGGCGATCGCCTTCGGAATCAACCATTTTTGAGCTTCCTTTGCCATCGAGATTGCGATTGTTCCGCTCAATTTGGCTTGACAAATTTACCGTCTTTTGCAATACCTGGCGAAGACTTCGACCGGAGAGCGACAGAGAGGGGATCGCCTTCATAGCATTCTTCCTCAAGAAGCGATCGCGGGAGCAACCCTCTCAAGAGATTTACTGACTCTCCTTTACACAGCCCTGAGTATTGACTCACATGAACCTCAAATTTCCCCAAGGTTGAATTGAGTCTAAATAAGGTTTTGTTTTTGGGGAGTTCTCACATCGAATAAAGAGATTATAAAACACCACAGAACCCCCTCGCGAAATCTCTTGGGGGGTAATATTGAGAAACCTGCTGAGTCTAGGTATTAATTTTTGTTAACTCACTAATTTAAAAAAATCATAAAGTCTTATATTGTCAAAGGTACAAAGGTTTCCTATGCTTGTTTCTAGAATGGAAATTTTAGAATCCCTGTCCCCGTCAAAAAAATATTAATCGGGAGATTAAGGGGGTTGAGATCGGCCAAAGGGCTGCGATTGAGAAGCAAAAGAAAATTGCGATTATCGTCCAATTTTGCCAGCGCGATCGCGCTCTTTTCCCCTAAAACCCTGTCAAAACAGATTCAAAATTCACAAGAGTACACCTAAAAAATTACGCAGAGGTCGCTGGCTGTGACCTTACCAACTGCGTTCGTCTTTGATGAGGAGCAAAAAAACAAATGCCAATTGCGGTAGGAATGATTGAAACCTTGGGTTTTCCAGCAGTCGTAGAAGCGGCGGATGCCATGGTGAAAGCTGCCCGCGTCACCCTAGTCGGTTACGAAAAAATCGGGACGGGTCGCGTCACCGTCATTGTGCGGGGCGACGTATCTGAAGTACAAGCTTCCGTCTCAGCCGGAGTCGAAAACGCCAAGCGAGTGAACGGCGGTCAAGTGTTGTCCACTCACATCATCGCCCGTCCTCACGAAAACCTCGAATACGTCCTGCCGATTCGCTACACCGAAGAAGTCGAACAATTCCGAGTGTATTAGTGAAGTCGGCATCGTTTCAATTTTCACCCGATCGGGTCAAGGAGTTATGTCGCGCTCCTTTGAACTTTAAATCAATTTAGCCGTTTAAAAAATCCGTAGGAGCAGAATTCAAATGTCAATTGCAGTGGGAATGGTAGAAACCCTCGGTTTTCCAGCCGTTGTAGAAGCAGCGGATGCTATGGTCAAAGCCGCTCGCGTTACCCTAGTCGGTTACGAAAAAATCGGGACGGGTCGCGTCACCGTCATTGTGCGGGGCGACGTATCTGAAGTACAAGCTTCTGTCGCAGCAGGGGTTGACAATGCAGGGCGCGTCAACGGCGGTCAAGTGTTGTCTACCCACATCATCGCTCGTCCCCACGAAAACCTCGAATACGTCTTGCCCATTCGTTATACCGAAGCCGTCGAACAGTTCCGAGAAAGCGTAAACCCCGTCATTAGACGAGTTTAACGGCGTGCAAATTGCTATCGTTCGCGGCACCGTCGTCAGTACGCAAAAACTTGCGGGCATGACCGGAGTTAAGCTCATTCTGGTGCAATTCGTAGACGAACAAGGGCAGTTGCTTCCCCAATACGAAGTAGCCGCCGATCGCGTGGGAGCGGGGATTGATGAGTGGGTGCTAGTCAGCCGCCGCGCCCTTGCTCCCGACACCGACCCGGACGACCGCACCTCTCGTCCAATTGACGCATTAGTACTGGGTATCATCGACACGGTCAGCCTTGGAAACACCTTGCTCTACAGCAAAAAAGATGAATATCGCTATGGAAATTACCCATGAGGGCGATCGCTCTCAGCTTAAAAAACATCTTGCTTTCTTAGGAGACAGATGGCGATTGCTAAAACCCAGTTGCTATAGGAGGGATAACTCGTGGTAGTCCACCCCAACGCCGCCCCCCCAACCCCTTGGTCTCGTAACCTCTCAGCACCCCAAGTTGATGACTCGGCTTACATTCATTCCTTCTCCAACATCATTGGCGATGTACGAGTAGGAGCGAATGTCTTAGTCGCTCCCGGTACATCAATTCGGGCTGATGAAGGTTTCCCCTTTTATATTGGGGACGGAACGAACATTCAAGACGGTGTTGTGATTCACGGCCTGGAAAAAGGTCGCGTCATGGGAGATGACGGCAAAGCTTACTCGACTTGGATCGGGCCGAATTCTTGTATTACCCACCTCGCTCTCATTCACGGGCCCGCTTACATTGGCCAAGATTGCTTTATCGGCTTTCGTTCGACGGTGTTTAATGCCCGGATTGGTCGCGGTTGTATCGTCATGATGCACGCTTTGATTCAGGATGTAGAAATTCCACCGGGTCGCTATGTCCCGTCGGGAGCAGTAATTACCCATCAACAACAAGCCGATCGCTTACCGGAAGTTCAGGAGAGCGATCGCGACTTTGCGCGTCACGTTGTCGAAATCAACGAAGCCTTACGCGCAGGCTATCGCTGCACTCAAGATCCGTCTTGTATTATACCGTTGCAACAAGGATCGCAGCTCGCTAACCATGGCCAGGGAAATGGCAAAGGAACGAACAACGGTACCGATCGTGGTTTGGAAGGAAAAATGAGTTTGAATTTAGATATCGTTGACCGCGTGCGGTCGCTTCTCGCCCAAGGATGCAAAATTGGCACAGAATATGCCGATAAACGGCGTTTTCGCACCAGTTCTTGGCTTACCGGGCCGTCAATCGACAGCAACCGTCACACGGAAGTTTTAGGTACGTTAGAAGACATTTTAGCCGACCATAACGGCGAGTATGTGCGGTTAATTGGGATTGATACCAATGCCAAACGCCGGGTTTTAGAAGAAATTATCCAAACCCCCACAGGTCAGCCGCAAAACAGCAGCAACGGCACATCGGCCGCCTCTCATTCGGCTTACGCAACGAATGGTAAGTCTAGTGCGAATCATAGCAACGGCTACCACAGCGTCGAAGGAGATACCAAAGAGCAAGTGCGATCGCTGTTATCCCAAGGCTATAAAGTGGGGGTAGAATATGCCAGCAAACGGCGTTTTCGTACCAGTTCTTGGCTCACCGGGCCAGCTTTTGACAGCAGCAACCCCGATCGCGTTTTATCAGAACTAAACGCCTGCTTAGGCGACCACAGCAGCGAGTACGTGCGCTTAATCGGCATTGATACCAACGCCAAACGCCGGGTTTTAGAAGAAATTATCCAAACTCCCGACGGTAGCAGTAATGGCAATGGCAATGGCCACAGTAATGGTACAACCACCAGCCTAGGCAGCGATCGCCGTCGCCCGACCAGTAGTTACAACACCAGCTACAACAGCGATGTGGGTACTGCTGACCTCGACCCCGACGTAGTACAAAAAGTGCGATCGCTCTTGTCCCAAGGCTTTAGCATCGGCACAGAACACGCCGATAAGCGTCGCTTCCGTACCAGTTCATGGCAAGTTTGTTCTCCCATTAATTCCCGCAACGAAGCCCAAGTTTTAACCGAACTGCAAGCTTGCTTACAAGAACACCAAGGAGAGTACGTGCGTTTGCTCGGTATTGATACCAAAGCCAAACGCCGGGTTTTAGAGCAGTTGATTCAAACCCCCGACGCAGCCCCCAAAGCCGCGCCAGCGAAAACAGCCCCGAAAAGTAAAAATAAAGGGTTTGGGGAAGCAGCGAATAATTACCAAAAACGCCAGCCTAGTTCTACCAACAGCAGTTTAGACTCGGATGTGGTACAGCAAGTGCGATCGCTCTTGTCCCAAGGCTACAAAATCGGTACAGAACACGCCGATAAGCGCCGCTTCCGTACCAGTTCATGGCAAGTTTGTTCTCCCATTGATTCCCATCGGGAAAACGATGTCTTAGCTGGGTTAGAAGCTTGTCTGCAAGAACATCAAGGAGAGTACGTGCGTTTGCTCGGTATTGATACCAAAGCCAAACGCCGGGTTTTAGAGCAGTTGATTCAAAAGCCCTAGGCAGTCACAGGTGAGGGAAAACAGCCGGGTCTAAGGATGAGTTGGGTGCAATTGTAACTCACTGCTGCGATCGCCCCCCAACTCCTGCCTCAGTCTCAAAGCGAACTCACCGACTGTTTTTCCTCGCCTCACTTGTGTTGAACCGATTGCCAAAAGCCTGAACTCAATGTCTTTGCAACCTTTGCCTCCCCCCCAGACGGCTCGCTTACAAGTCAGCGGCCAGGTCACGATCGATCCCAGCGCGGCGATCGCCCCTGGGGTTATTTTACGAGCAGCCCCCAACAGCAAAATTATTATCGCTGGTGGAGCTTGTGTCGGTATGGGGGTTATCCTCAATGCCTACAACGGCATTATTGAAATCGGTGCAGGGGCAAATTTAGCTCCTGGAGTGTTGATGGTTGGAGCGGGCAAAATTGGCGAAAATGCTTGTATCGGCGGAATTACCACGATTTTTAATGCTTCTGTGCCAGCAATGCAAGTCGTTCCTGCCGGATCGGTATTGGGAGACCATTCCCGCACGGTGGAAGTGTTAGAAGACCTGCCGCTTGCCGATCCTTGGGAGTCAGAAGCGACAGAAGCAACGGAGATCGCCACCGCTTCTGAAGTTGAACCCACTTCTCCCAATAATGCTGAAGCAACCGCTTTCAAAGCCCAAGTATCCGGGCGCGTTCATGTGGATCGCTTGTTATTGACGCTATTTCCCCAAAAGCAATCTTTGGATAATCATTCTGCCAACTCTGAATAAAAAGCGCCATTCGGTAAGTTAAAAGGAAAGTCTGCACTCCTTATTTTATTAAGAAATATTGCAACATTTTGGCTCTCCCAAAGGCAGAGTTGAAAGCAATAAATGGCGTTTTTTAACAATATTTGAGAGTTAGCTCAAATTTTAGTTTGGGCTGTTTTTTCTGTATTCTCAGAAGTTTTAACGCCATTCTTGAGGATTGCGTTGCTCAAAGATTTACACTTTTTAATCTCTCGTTAGGGATGATTAGATAACTTAATAAACCTTAGAAAAAAATGCAATCAAAAAAGTCGGCGAAAGCTTACAAAAAGTTGAAAAACAGAAGTCAATTCGTGTTAAGCTAAATTGCGAAAGCAAAATTGTCAAACTCAAAACTTTGACAAAAAGAATTTTTAGGAGTTGGCTAATTCGGTTTGGTCTACCGATTTTGTCCTCAGCGCCCCTGTAAAAGAGCGCGATCGCCTTTTGGGAGGAATGAAGACAAACTCAGGTAGGGTGTGCCAGGTTATGGAGCTTGCTGGCGACTCAGCAACACCCCCATCTGTGCTTTGCGCCCGTAGGATTCCAAACTTCCACTCAGCCGAACCGCTAAAAATTACGCCTCGACAGATATATAAGGAGAGACAAAAGGAAATGGTAAAAACAAAATCATCTGGATTTGAGGCAGGGGTAAAGGATTATCGCCTGACTTACTATATGCCAGACTACACGCCCAAAGACACCGATCTTTTGGCTTGTTTCCGCATGATGCCCCAACCGGGTGTCCCCCCCGAAGAAGCGGGTGCAGCCGTTGCTGCTGAATCCTCCACCGGGACATGGACAACCGTATGGACAGATGGTTTAACCGACCTCGATCGTTACAAAGGTCGTTGTTACGACATCGAAGCCGTTCCCAACGAAGATAACCAATATTTTTGTTTCGTTGCTTATCCGTTAGACCTATTTGAAGAAGGGTCTGTCACCAACATTCTGACCTCTATCGTCGGTAACGTTTTCGGCTTCAAAGCATTACGGGCTTTGCGTTTAGAAGATATCCGCTTCCCCGTTGCTTTAGTTAAAACCTTCCAAGGGCCACCTCACGGTATTACAGTAGAGCGCGATTTACTCAACAAATACGGTCGTCCCCTCTTGGGTTGTACCATTAAGCCCAAACTCGGCTTATCGGCGAAAAACTACGGTCGTGCCGTTTACGAATGTTTGCGCGGTGGTTTGGACTTCACCAAAGACGACGAAAACATCAACTCTCAACCCTTCATGCGTTGGCGCGATCGCTTCTTATTCGTTCAAGAAGCCATCGAAAAAGCTCAAGCCGAAACCAACGAAATGAAAGGTCACTACCTCAACGTGACCGCTCCCACCGTCGAACAAATGATGCAACGGGCTGAATTCGCCAAAGAAATCGGCACTCCCATCATCATGCACGACTACCTCACCGGAGGTTTCACCGCCAACACCACCTTGGCTCGTTGGTGTCGCGATAACGGCGTATTGCTGCACATTCACCGCGCCATGCACGCCGTGATCGACCGTCAGAAAATCCACGGCATCCACTTCCGCGTTCTTGCCAAGTGCTTGCGCCTCTCTGGTGGCGACCACCTCCACTCCGGTACCGTTGTTGGTAAACTCGAAGGGGAACGGGGCATCACTATGGGTTTTGTTGACCTGATGCGCGAAGACCACATCGAAGAAGACCGTTCTCGCGGTATCTTCTTCACCCAAGATTGGGCTTCCTTACCCGGTGTCATGCCTGTTGCTTCTGGCGGTATCCACGTTTGGCATATGCCCGCATTGGTAGACATCTTCGGCGATGACTCCTGCTTGCAGTTCGGTGGTGGTACTCTCGGTCACCCTTGGGGTAATGCACCGGGTGCAACCGCTAACCGCGTCGCCTTGGAAGCTTGTATCCAAGCCCGTAACGAAGGCCGCAACTTGGCTCGCGAAGGTAATGATGTTATTCGTGAAGCCACTCGTTGGTCTCCCGAACTCAAAGCCGCTTGCGAACTCTGGAAAGAAATTACTTTCGAGTACGAAGCCATCGATACTCTCTAAGGCAGTGTAAAAAAGGGATTGGTAAAGCTGAATACAACATAACTTTGCCAATTCCCTTTTTATCTGGATCGAAAATCTGGAATGGTTAGGGAAAAGGTATGAACTCGAAATACATTGCCAAAAGTACGGCGAAAGTCTTGCAGAATTACCTGACCTACCAAGCGGTAAAAATTATTGCCGACCAACTCGCAGAAACGAATCCCCCCGAATCAATCTGGTTGCGCCGTTACTCGGCAGGCAAGTTAGAAGACGGGGAAACTTATATCCAGGGTTTGATGCTCGAACGCAAGGATTTAGTTTTAAGGATTCTCACGGTGCGAGAACATTTGGCAGAAACGATTTTGGAATTTTTACCGGAAATGGTACGCACCAACGTTCAGCAAGCAAATATCGAGCATCGCCGCTATCTTCTCGAACGACTCACCCAGACTTCCGATACTACACCCGCCGAGAATTTTGAATCCGATCGGCCATCTTCGGAATCGGCCAGCGACGAAGATTCACCTCTTAGCAACGATTGATCGCCTTTAGTTCTCTTTTGACTTAAAAAACTCATGCAAACTTTACCCAAAGAACTTCGTTACGAAACCCTGTCTTATCTGCCTCCTTTAACCGACCAACAAATTGCCAAGCAAATCGACTATATGCTCGATCAAGGCTATATTCCGGCGGTAGAATTTGAAGAAGACCCCAGTCCAGCCGATCACCACTGGACTCTCTGGAAACTACCTCTGTTTAATGCTAGTTCAGCGCAAGAGGTTCTCAACGAAGTGCGTCAGTGCCGTCAAGAATATTCGGGTTCTTATATTCGTGTGGTTGGCTTTGACAACATCAAGCAATGCCAAACGGTAAGCTTCATTGTTTACAAGCCGAACGCCAGCCGCTACTAAGAAGTTGGTGTTAGGGTTGAAAATTTGAAATCAAGGCGCAGGTTTTCGGACTTGCGCTTTGTTTTTTCAAGGGGCTGATGTTGTTTTGCTGACGCAAACTCGCAGGCTATTTGAGGGCGATCGCGTTATGGTTTAGCGCAAATCTTTTACTCTAAGAGAAGGGACGTTTAAACCCCAGTTGTTCGCTCACTTTCATTTGCCGTCATGACTTCTTTAGAATTACATCCGGTTCAATCGTCACAACCTGCTACAGTACAACCCACTTCTCCTCAACCTTACTGCTTTAGTGTTGAAGATTATCAACGCTTGGGTGAAACCGGTATCTTCGGACAGGGCGATCGCGTGGAATTAATTGCTGGAGAAATTATTAAAATGTCTCCTATTGGAACGAAACACCAGGCTTGTGTCGCTAGAATCAATCAAATTTTAGGTCAAGAACTAGGCGATCGCGCTATCGTTTGGCCGCAAAATGCCATCCAACTGAGCGAAAACTCCCAACCCCAACCGGATATTGCCTTGCTTACTCCCCGCGACGACTTTTATCGCGATCGCTACCCCCAACCTTCAGATATCTTACTGATTATCGAAGTAGCTGACAGCACCATCCGCTACGATCGCGACGTAAAAATCCCCCTCTACGGCAGCGCTGGCATTCCTGAAGCCTGGATCGTAGACCTCAATCGCAACTGCATCGAAGTCTACCAATCCCCCGACAGCGACGGCTACCGCAGCAAACAAACTTACGATTTCGGTCAAACCCTAACACCAATTCGTTTTCCCCAGCGCCATCTTGCCATAGCCTCCCTGCTTGGCATTTGACCTCCCTTTATCCGAAAAAGATAACCCAACACCTTGTCAGTCGTACCTTCAACCTGTACCCTTACAATTTGTAACGATAAACGCCAAGCCAACAGTCAAACAATGTCTACGATCGCAGATGCTCAAGCCCCAGTGACCTCTGAAACCCCCACCACGCCTTCAACGAGTCACACTGTCTTCGATATTGCCAAAATTCGAGAACTGATGCCCCATCGCTATCCTTTTGCGTTGGTAGATCGCATCATCGAGTATGTTCCCGCCAAAAAAGCGGTGGGTTTGAAAAACGTCAGCGTTAACGAACCCCACTTTCAAGGTCATTTTCCCAACCGACCGATTATGCCAGGGGTTTTGATTGTGGAAGCGATGGCTCAAGTCGGCGGGATTGTCATGACTCAAATGCCCGGTATGGAAAACGGCTTGTTTGTTTTTGCCGGAATGGAAAAAGTCCGGTTTCGCCGTCCAGTTGTTCCGGGAGACCAACTGATTTTGACAGTGGAACTCATGCGCTTACGAGGTCGTCGTTTTGGTAAGATGCACGGACAGGCTGAAGTTGACAGCACTCTGGTTGCAGAAGGCGAATTGCTGTTTTCTTTGCTAGATTAAGGGCGAGATTCGCGCAGATATCAGCCGCAGTCACGGCTTGTTAGTCGCTACTCAGCGAACGCTTTATAAACTCTAGTTTTGAAGACGCGGGACGCATTTATCTCTTGAAAACACTAATTCATCCTACAGCAGTTATTCATCCTGATGCAGAGTTGCATCCGACGGTGCAAGTCGGGCCTTATGCTGTGATTGGCGAACAAGTTAAAATCGGCCCGCAAACGATGATTGGTCCTCATGTGGTGATTGAAGGGCCAACGGAAATTGGGATTGGCAATAAGATTTTTCCTGGGGCGGCGATTGGCTTAGAAACTCAAGACCTGAAGTATAAAGGCGCTGCAAGCTCGGTCAGAATTGGCGATTATAACCGAATTCGGGAATATGTGACGATTAATCGGGCGACGGATGAAGGGGAGGTGACGCAAATCGGCGATCGCAATCTTTTGATGGCTTATGTTCATGTTGCCCATAACTGCATTATCGAAAATCAAGTGGTAATTGCCAATAATGTCGCCTTGGCAGGTCATGTGGAAATTGAGTCGAATGCTGTGATTGGGGGGGTTTTGGGGGTACACCAGTTTGTCAGGATTGGACGTTTGGCCATGGTGGGGGGTATGAGTCGCATCGATCGCGATGTGCCGCCGTTTATGCTGATTGAAGGCAATCCGGCCCGAGTGCGATCGCTCAATTTAATTGGTTTGAAGCGATCGGGACTTTCAGGGGATGATGTAGCTTTGTTTAAAAAAGCGTTTCGCTTGCTGTATCGTTCGGATTTGAGTTTAACCCAAGCGGTTGAGGAGTTGGGGTTACTGGGCGATCGCGACGAACTACAACATTTATATCAATTTTTGCGAGCTTCGATGGGGCCTAATCGCCGCGGCCCTCTTCCGGGAGGTCAACAAGCCGATTAAAGCTCGCCCTCAGTCAGTATTGGTGGGGTTTGAAGCAACGGGGCTTTGGCGCGATCGCCATTGCTGCATGGGTAAGCAAAATTAAGGGATACGGTAAAACAACTCAAGAGTAATGCGTATTTTTATTTGTACCGGGGAAGTCTCAGGGGATTTACAGGGGTCAATGTTGATTGAATCCCTGCAACGCTACGCTCAAGCCCAAGGGATCGAGATTGAAATTACGGGGGTTGGGGGCGATCGCATGGCGGCAGCAGGAGCAAAGCTTTTGGGTAACACCACGGATTTGAGTTCTGTGGGGGTTTTAGAAGCCGTCCCTTTTATTTTGCCGACTCTGCGGCTACAAAAACGCATCAAAGACTATCTAGCCGCCAATCCCCCCGATATCTTTGTCGCGATTGATTATCCCGGCTTTAACCTCACTCTCAGTCAATCTCTACGCCAGCAATATCCCGACCTGCCCATTGTGTATTATATTGCTCCTCAAGATTGGGTTTGGCAAGATGGGGTGTTTGCCTCGTTATTTGGGCATACAGAGCGGATGCTGGCTTCAGTTGACCATTTACTCGCTATTTTCCCCGAAGAAGCTCGCTATTTCTCCCAAAAAGGGATTTCAGTCGATTGGGTGGGTCATCCCATCCTCGATCGCTTGGTGAACCCTCCCCAACGGGAAGCCGTCCGTCAAACTTTGGGACTGGCTGAATCGGAAATCGCGATCGCCCTCATCCCCGCTTCTCGTCCCCAGGAACTCACCTACATTCTGCCCGTAATTGCCCAAGCTGCCCAAAAACTGCACGCCAAGCTACCCAATGCTCGCTTTTGGCTGCCGTTATCCCTAGAGGTTTATCGCCCGAAAATTACAGCAATTTGTCGCCGTTATGATTTCCCCATCGAGATTTTTACCGGAAATAGTCTCGATCTGCTCGCTGGGATGGATTTAGCGATTACCAAGTCGGGAACGGTTAACTTGGAGTTAGCCCTGCTCAATGTGCCGCAAGTAGTGTTGTATCGCGTCAGTGGCTTCACGGCTTGGGTCGGACAACGCTTCAAATTTAGTATTCCTTTTATGTCACCGCCGAATTTGGTGCTAATGAAGCCAATTTTACCGGAATTGTTGCAAGCTGAGGCAACACCCGAACGGATTGTGGCAGAATCTCTAGATTTCTTGCTAAATTCCCAACGTCGCACTCAACTCGCTACGGACTATGGGGAAATGCGATCGCGTTTGGGAGAAGTCGGGGCTTGCGATCGCGCAGCAAAGGCAATTCTGGATTTCAAAAAGCAGAATTAGAGTCTAGTCTCGTAGGGTGGGCAATGCCAGCCCTACTGGCGTGACACACCTAAAACGAGGCTATAAGTAGGGTGTCGTTAGCGCAGCGTAACGCACCGAAATACAAGCATTTTGGCGGTAGTGACTATCGCACAAATTAAAGTGTGTCACGTCACTACTGCCGTGACACACCTTAAATGGTGGGTTACGGCGGATAGCCAGATTGCAGTCATAGCTTAGGTTTTAGCCGCCTAACCCACCCTACGGTAAAGCCTCATTTTAGCTGTGTCACGTCACTACACTTGTCATAATGCTTTACTGTAGCGCTATATTAAGCAATCTTAGCTGAAGGGACATTCCCCGCCTTTTCGTGTTCCACCACAAACACATTCGAGTACAAATTCGCGATAATCTGCTGACCTTGTTGCGTGAGAGACAAATAATGTAACGCCTCTTGAATATAGGGATAAACCGCATTCCAGTAAAAACCCGAATAATTTTGGCGCAAATCCCCCGGATTATTAAAGCCCATAGCCTTATTTGCCCCAGTTTCCTCAAATTCGTAGAACAAAGCGCTGATTTTCTTGAGGTAACGAGGGTCGCTGAGTTGGCCGATTAAATCCGAAGAACGAATCAACCCGGCATAATTAATAGTATTTTTGCGGTCGTCTTTGTTGGGGACAGGAAAGCGGGTTAACTCGATGCTGTGCTTGATCCACTGAGCATCGATGAGCTTGTGACCGCCAAAACGCTCGTCAATGAATAATTTACCGCGATCGACGTGATAAGGGGTCAAAGAGGCATCGGAACAGCCGGGGGGTAAGTGTACCATTTCGCTATTTTTCCCCGTAGCGTACATCCGTTCTTTATCGCGATCTTGGCGACAAACCCCTTTGACATAGCCAATATCGTGACACACCAAAGCGATAATAAAGTGTAGCCAATCTTCACAGGATACGCCTCCTTCGCGAATGTGACGACCGCGTAGGATTTCTTGACCGACGAGGGTAACGAGGATGGAATGTTCGACGTTGTGGTAGAGTGCGTCACTGTTGGCGATATTTTCCATGGCCATCGCACCAGCCCAGGCGATAATTTCTTCGTAGTCCCGTTTTAAGCCGCCATAGGTGCGACGGTAGCCTTCTCGCAGTCGCTTGACAAACTCGTCGATGAGTATTTCTGTGGCATTAAAAAACATTCCGAAGCCTCGCTATCTCAAGATAAGGGGTAACCTAAGAGTTAAGTAGATTTGAAACTTATATGTTTACAATTGCAGCGTTTCGTACACAGTTTGGCTGATGTTTGAGTTATTGGCGTTGATGAATCGCAACATGAGGGTGTGTCCGTCGTCACCAGAAAGTTGGGTCAAACTCAATCCAGTTTCAATACAGTGTATCGACTTCGCTATTAAGGCGATCGCGCCGAAAAGGCTAACGAAATTTCGAGGGTTTTGCCATTTCAATTTCGCAAATTTCCCCACTTTTTACCCTCAAAATGACCCAAAACTAAAAATCATATTTTATGCTCAAAGACAAATTACTGGCTTGGTTGCCGCAACTGAGCTTGCCTGTCTGGATATTAGCCGCAGGTCGCTTGCTTTCGCAAGTGGGGACGGGATTCACGATGTTTTATGCCACTATTTTCTTTGTCAATGAGGTGCAGTTGTCGGCAACTTCGGTGGGCATTGCTTTAGGCTGTAATTCAGTAACGGGAGTGGTGGGGCGCTTTCTGGGGGGTTCGCTGACAGATAATCCGGCTTGGGGACGCAGAAAAACGCTGTTGCTGTCGGCGGTGGTTTCGGCGATCGCGGATGTGGTTTTTGCTTTAACCTACAATTTGCCTTTGTTAATTTTGGGCAATTTGTTCATGGGGATGGGTATTGGTTTATATTGGCCTGCGACCGAAGCTGCTGTAGCAGATATGACCACCGAAGCCCAACGCAATGAGGCGTTTGCTATAACGCGCTTGGCAGATAGTTTGGGGCTGGGATTGGGGGTGATTTTAGCCGGGGAATGGGTGGCGCGATCGGGTAACTATCGGATGCTGTACGTTATCGATGGGATTTCCTTCGCGGTATTTTTCCTGGTGATTTATGCGGCAATTTCTGAAACGGGGGGCAACCGCCAAACTGTCAAACCGGGGGAGGGGTGGCGCATTGCTTTTCGCGATCGCGCTCTACTCATCTTTCTCGTCGCGAATACTTTATTTACCTTATACATCTCCCAAATTCAAAGCACTTTACCGTTATATTTCACGAACTTTGCCACTACTGGCTCAAAAATAGGCTTTTCTGCCGACACTATTAGCTATCTCTTTAGTTTTCATGTCATCGCGGCGGCAGTTTTCCAGTTACCCGTCGCCCGTGGGTTAAACCGCTTGCGCCGTCCTCAAGCTTTGATGCTGTCGCTGATTTTGTGGGCAATCGGCTTTGTCTGCATCTGGGCGATCGCGCAATTTAGCTTCTTCGGGGCAATTGGGGCAGGTGTAGCTTTGGCTATCCTCGCGATCGCGATCGTCTCCTACACCCCCTCCGCTTCCGCCTTTGTCGTCGATCTCGCCCCAGAATCCCTGCGAGGAGTTTACCTCTCCCTCAACTCTCAATGTTGGGCGATCGGTTACCTGATCGGCCCGCCCCTCGGAGGCTGGGCTTTAGACCAATCTCCCTTCATTATTCGCAGTTTTTGGCTGTTTCTCGCCCTCAGTACCGCCTTCAGTCTGGTTATCTTACAAATTCTCGACCGCATCCTACAAAATCACCCCTCACCAGATTGTTAACCAGGCTCGGTCAACTTCACGAGAAGCGATCTGAGGATCGCTGAGTTCGGTTCTCCGAATTACCACAGCTTGACAATCTCAATGTCTTATTGTTACATTTGTTTACAAGAACGTTAAAAAATGTAAATAAAACCCTATAGAGGCTGTAACTTATGTATTTCGTCATCTTAATTTCCTTATTTGTCGCTGGTTGGGCTGCTGTTGCCATCATCGGTACACAAACCTACTTCCGAGGCGAACAAACCAAGCCCATCCACGAACGCAACTGGAACTCGAAAGGTTTTGAAAACTTAGCCAAGTGGTTCACCAACGAAGAAACCGACTACGCCGAGCGCGTTCCGGCTTACAGCATGGATGCTTACACTCGCAACACTGTCACTGAGCGATAAGTCCTGTTAAGTTTTCTCTTGTCTCTCCTTCCTAATCCAGAATCGTTGCTTATTGAGCGCAGGTTTAAAACCCTGCGTTTTTTCTTGCCGTCCAATGGCGATCTGAGGATTGATCAACCCGCACATCCCCCAACCCGGCTGCGGTTAACAACGCCTCGATTTCTGGGATAGTAAAAGCAGCACATAGGGAGTCGCGAAACAGTTGGGCTTGGTGAGGGCTGTATTCCGGGCCGATCGCGCTCACCAAACGCTCTACCGTCGCTTCATCATCGGGACGCAACAAGTCTCGCAGGAAAATACCGCCTTGAGGTCGCAAAACCCGCTTAATTTCGCGTAAATAGGGCAGAGGGTCGGGAATATGATGCACAATGCTGTTAGAAATGACCAGATCGAAGCTGTTATCGGGGTAAGGCAACTCCTTTGAGTCTACTTTAGCCAGGGTAATTTGCCTTGATAAGCCCGCTTCGGCGACGTTACGACGAGCGATCGCCAACATCGAATCAGCAAGATCGATGGCGGTAATTTGCCACTGAGGGCGTTGTTGAGCAATCAGTATGGGAATGCGAGCCGTTCCCGTTCCCGTGTCGAGGACAGCGGCCTTTTCCGGGCCGATCGCGATCGCGTCCGTGGCAAAAGCCGAGTTGACCTCCCGAAAATCCATCGCATCGTATTCCTGGGCTTCAGCTTCGGTATCCATCACTTCCGGTTCGAGAAGGCGTTTCATGGCGATCGCTCCTGATTGTAATTAAGAACTTTTAGCATTAAGCTAAAAAACAAGTCACTTATTGATTTTAGCAATAAGGATAAATTCTCATTACGGCCCGAACCTAAGACTAACCATGAAACTCAACCGCCGTCAACTCCTGCTTTGGGGACTCACTGGAGTTGGCACTACTACTGCTGGTATTAGCATTCAGGGCTTAACCAAGCGATCGCCTGCTCGCGTTCCTCCCCCAACCGCTCCACCCAAAAATGCCCTTGATAATCCCTTCGACCCCATGCAAATCTTACGGGATTTTGATTATGGCACAATAAAACACGAAGAAAACTGTAAAATCAGAGAATTTCGCGTCATTGCCGACAGTAACCCTTTTAAACTCAACAAGGCGCTTACCTTTATCGGCTGGAATCTCAATCACCGCGTTCCCGGGCCGACACTCAGGGCTAAAGTAGGCGATCGCGTCCGCATTATCTTTGAAAATCACGACGGCCATTCCCACACCCTCCATTTCCACGGCAAGCATCCGGCGGCAGTAGACGGTATAGAACCAGTCCGCCACGACCAAAGCTTTGTATACGAATTTGATGTCACCGATTACGGCTTGTTTCCCTACCACTGTCATGTTACCCCCGTGACTCGCCATGTGGGGAAAGGGCTGTATGGCTTGCTGATTGTCGATCCTCAGTGGGGTCGTCCCCCCGCCGATGAGATGGTGCTGGTGATGGGAGGCTATGACCTCGACGACGACGGCAAAAATGACTTATACGCCTTTAACGGCATTCCCAACTATTATCGCGATCGCCCCATTCGCATTTACCAAAACCAACTGATTCGTCTGTATCTCCTCAATATGATTGAGTTTGACGCAGCCGTCACCTTTCACATCCACGCCAATCTTTTTGAATTGTATCCGATGGGTCACAGCCGCAAACCCCAGAGAATTGATGATGTGGTCACAATCGGCACAGCAGAGCGTCATATCCTCGAATTTCGCTATCCTTATCCCGGTCGCTATATGTTTCACCCCCACCAAGATGAAATGGCCGAGCATGGCTGTATGGGCTGGTTTGAGGTGATTGCAGTTTAGGGCGATCGCCAAAAATTCCCCCTTTGACCCATATAATTAATTGACAAAGATATGCAATAGATTTAAGCTATGAAAACAATTTTCTGAGAAAGACTTTTAATAATAGACATGGCAAAGCAACTTAAACCTGTAGAATTATTTTTAGCCCTCAGCTTGACCGCGACTTTGGGAGCGTGCAACAATCCGGCAACCGAAGGAGGAGAAGGGGGTGAAGGGACGGAAGCAACACCCACTGAAGAAGTGACTCCTGTGGATGAAGGAGGCGAAGGCGGCGAAGGAGGAGAAGGAGGCGAAGGCGGTGCGAGTGGCAATTCTGACGTTGACTTTATGACCGCATTAGGACTGATGAAAGGTCACTTAATGGTGGCGGGGGAATTGCGAGAACAAGGCAACTACGAAGAAGCTCAAGCCCATATCCAACACCCGGTTGAGGAGTTGTACGGCACGATTGAAGACGAACTGAGCGATCGCGATATCGAACCCTTCAAAACCGAATTAACCCAACTGCAAGATTTAGCTCAATCTGCTCCCGAAGACCCAGAAACCGAAGCCGCTTATGAAAAGGCAATGGCAGAGATTGATGACGCGATCGCCACTCTCCCAGAAGACCAAACCCAATCCCCAGAATTTATCATGGATGTAGTCAACGAAATGCTGGCCACGGCTGGGGAAGAATACGAAGCCGCGATCGCCGATGACAAAATTGTGGAAATTGTCGAATACCAGGACTCCAGAGGCTTTGTGATGTACGCCGAGGAGTTATACCAAAACGTCGCCGATCAACTTTCCTCCGAAGACGCTGACGCGATCGCCACAGCATTTACCGAACTCAAAACGGCTTGGCCTTCTGTCACTCCCCCCGATACTCCTGTCAAATCCCCCTCGGAAGTTTTGGGGTTAATTTCCCAAATCGAACTGAATAGTTAGCAAGAGTTGTTGTTGGTTGTTGGTTGTTGGTTGTTGGTTATTCGTCACAATTCCAATTTCTTCCCTCTCTTCCCCCTCATCCCTCTCTTCCCCCTCTTTGATGGTGATACCAACGATACCAAGTCTGAGAACTACGCAGACACAACCACAACAACAACATCGCAATCAAGCCGCCTTGTTGGGGGGCTTTGAAAGCAAAAAAGACCAGAAAAACGCACAATACATCTTCAGCCAAAACAATCCCAATCGGCAAACGCTGCCAGCGAAAGAACCAGCCTACCTGCACTAACTTAAGAACTAACGCCAGTAAGCCGCCAATCAGCCCCATCAGCCACAGAGGTTCAAATTCGACTTGTACTAACGTCACGGCTGTAACTCCCATCAAAGCGCCCACAATCGGGCTGAAGAGAAGTTCAATTAATTGCAGTGTTCTTTGTCCGAGAAGTTTTTTCGAGCCAAAAAGTTCAAACAGCGACCAACTGGTGAGAATCCCGACCAAAACTTGAGGATGAATGGTTGAGAGAATTGGCATATCGTTCCAAAGGCGATCGCTATGGATCAAGCCTATAACCAATAGGGGAAGAGCGATTCTCATCCCGGCGGCGGCTGAAGCTGAAAGGGTAGCAAGAAGGCCAAGAAACATACAAATAAGGTTGAAAACCAGCGACAAACACAAGCTCAATTTGCACAAGCTTTCAGTTCTATATTTAAGTATAAAAATCTTTGGCTAAAAAATTTAGATTCACTTTAAAAGTTTCAGAACTTGAGAATTCTTTGACTAAAGAATTGTTAACTTGTTATCGATTATACAACGTTCTGAAAAGATCGGGGATGAATGAGTATTACCCGCAATTGATACACTGGGAACGTTGGCTGATTTTGAGATAGAAAACCAATGGATGTAATTCCAGCTATTGACCTTTTAGAAGGTCGTTGCGTGCGCTTGTATCAGGGAGACTACGAACAATCTCAAGTTTATGGTGAAAACCCCGTAGAAATAGCCCAACGCTGGCAAGACCAAGGCGCACCAAAACTTCATCTGGTGGATTTAGACGGCGCAAAACAAGGCAAACCCGTCAATCATGAGACAATCGCGGCGATTGTGAAGGCAGTATCTATTCCAGTGCAAGTGGGTGGGGGGTTGCGCGATCGCGATCGCATTGCCCAACTGCTAGATTTAGGAGTAGCACAAGCCATTGTAGGAACAATTGCGGTGGAAAACCCGGAACTGGTCGGTCAACTTTGCCAAGAATTCCCCCAAAAAATAATTGTGGGGATCGATGCACGTAACGGTCAAGTGGCTACTCGCGGCTGGCTGGAAACCGCAGGCATCTCCGCCATCGATCTCGCACAAAATATGGCAAAATTAGGGGCTTCAGCGATTATTTATACCGATATTCACCGAGATGGTACGTTAAGCGGCCCGAATCTCGATGCTTTACGGGATCTCGCGGCTGCTATTGCCATTCCTGTCATTGCATCGGGGGGTGTGAGTTCTCTAACAGATATTCTCAGTTTACTCGCCCTCGAACCCAAAGGGGTAACGGGAGCGATCGTCGGACGAGCGATTTATACAGGCGATCTCAACCTCACAGAAGCCGTGAAAGCTGTCGGTCAAGGTCGCTGGCAAGATGTTCCTCCCCAGACAGGATTTTCTACCTTTGCCTGAGAAATCTCTTGGAGTAAAGATCGGGGGCGATCGCCTATTCTAGCATTTCCAGAAAACCGTTAATCGGGCTTTCTTGGGCTTAAAAGAGCGACGCGATCGCCTCCATTTTTCGCCTGAATGAGTCACAATAATTTATAGTAACATTACCCTGCTTTTCTACCCGATCAAAACATTTTTTTTAGAAAAAATATTAAATACTTGATCGCGTATTTTCTTTAGCAATAAAATTATCAAGAAACGCTAAAATAAAAACAACTTTTGAATTCCCCGGCACGATCCGTATTTTCTTGTACGGGATTTCACCCTCGTTATGAAATAGGTCAAATTCAACAACATCGTCCTAAAAAACTGCCAAAACCGCCTAATTTCCCAACTTAATACCGCCACTGACTCATTGCCAAACTTGCTATTTTTTCCTACGAGTTCATAATGTTTCTCGCAACTAACTTACTAATTGACCATCTCATCGAACAACTCACCGATGGCTACCGTCGCACCTATGGCGGCTGGAAATCGGAATACTCAGAGATTATTGCTTGGGCTGCGGGGATGGCCCTCGAAAATATCGCCAACAGCGATGCCCTCTACCACAACGTCGAACATACAATTTTTGTAACCCTAGTCGGTCAAGAAATTCTGCGCGGTCGCCATATCAAAGAAGGCGGTGTCAGTTGCGAAGACTGGCTGCACTTCCAAATTTCACTGCTGTGTCACGATATTGGCTACGTTCGGGGCGTTTGTCGCGCTGACTCTCCCTCCCAAGGATTATACGCCACAGGCATCGGCACAGAAACCATCAAAGTTCCCCTAGGCGCAAGCGATGCTCGTATGGCCCCTTATCACGTCGATCGCGGTAAATTATTCGTACAAGAGCGCTTTGGCGGACATAAGCTCATTGATGCTCAAGTTCTCAAGCAAAACATCGAACTCACTCGCTTTCCCGTCCCCAGCGACCAAGACCATAAAGCCACAGATAACTATCCCGGTTTAGTACGGGCTGCCGACCTCATCGGTCAACTCAGCGACCCGCGCTATTTACAGAAAATTCCGGCATTATTCTACGAATTTGACGAAATTGGCACAAATCAAAAACTAGGCTATCACTCTCCGGGGGATTTACGGGCAAAATATCCCAGTTTCTACTGGAATGCCGTTTATCCTTACCTTAGCTCCGGGATAGAATATCTCAATCTTACCCAATCGGGCAAACAAATCATTGCCAATCTTTTTGCCACCGTTTTCCGGGTCGAACATGAAGAAGAAGCAGCCAAGGTCGCCCAAGCCCAAGCGAAAACCGCAGTCGTCTAGAATTCAAGTCTTCCCCATATCCCCAGACAAGAACGAGTAGGGAATATGTCCCTTCAATGCTGGCCGGAAAAGGGAAATGATACCATAACTAATAGTAATTTGCGATTTGAGTGCCGATCGCGACTTTGGGCGCAGAGGCATCGCGGTCTCGATGGGAAAAAATAATAAATAACTATGTTCAAACAACTATTTGGCGATCCTAACGCCCGTAAACTGAAGAAATATCAACCGTTAGTCACAGACATTCAACTTTTTGAAGAAGAAATTCAGCCCCTCTCTGACGAACAATTGCGAGGAAAAACCGCAGAATTTCAAGCAAAACTGGAAAAAGCAACGGCAGATCGCGAAGAAGCCGAAATTTTAGATGAAATCCTCCCCGAAGCCTATGCAGTGGTGCGAGAAGCTGCTAAACGGGTTTTAGGAATGCGACACTTTGATGTGCAGATGATTGGGGGGATGGTACTCCACGATGGCCAAATTGCCGAAATGAAAACCGGGGAAGGAAAAACCCTGGTTTCGACTCTCCCGGCTTATCTCAACGCCCTATCTGGGAAAGGGGTTCACATCGTCACCGTTAACGATTACCTAGCCCGTCGGGACGCAGAATGGATGGGTCAAGTCCACCGCTTTCTCGGCTTGGATGTGGGCTTGATTCAGTCAGGAATGAGTCCAGCCGAACGGAAGAAGAACTATGCTTGCGATATTACCTACGCCACCAACAGCGAGTTAGGCTTTGATTATCTGCGGGATAATATGGCCACCGCGATCGCCGATGTGGTGCAACGTCCCTTCAACTACTGTATTATCGACGAAGTAGACTCGGTACTAATCGACGAAGCCCGGACTCCCCTCATTATTTCCGGTCAAGTGCAGTCCGCTACGGATAAATACGTCAAAGCCGCCCAAATTGCCCGTCAACTCGTCCCTCAAAACGAAGAAGGGGATTCGGGTCATTACGAAGTAGACGAGAAAGCCCGCAACGTCCTGATGACGGATGAAGGTTTTGCGATGGCTGAACAGTTACTCGGAGTTCAGGATTTATACGACCCTAATGACCCCTGGGCCCATTATGTCTTTAATGCCATCAAAGCCAAAGAACTGTTTACCCAAGACGTAAACTACATTGTCCGCAACGGTGAAGTGGTGATTGTCGATGAATTTACCGGACGAGTCCTCTCAGGACGACGCTGGAGTGATGGACTCCACCAAGCCATCGAAGCCAAGGAAGGGGTTGATATCCAAAACGAAACCCAAACCCTGGCAACGATTACTTACCAAAACTTCTTCTTGCTGTATCCCAAATTAGCGGGGATGACGGGGACAGCCAAAACTGAGGAGGCGGAATTTGAGAAGATTTACGACCTTTCGGTAACCATTATCCCGACGAATTTGTCTTCCCAACGGCGAGATTTGTCGGATATGGTGTATCGTACCGAAAATGGCAAATGGGTTGCTGTAGCCGAAGAATGCGCCGAAATGCACGAAGCTGGCCGTCCTATCCTCGTGGGTACAACCAGCGTCGAAAAATCCGAGGTTCTCTCAGCTTTGCTGCAACAAAAAGGTATTCCCCACAACCTCCTCAATGCCCGTCCTGAAAACGTGGAACGAGAATCGGAAATTGTTGCCCAAGCGGGACGGAAAGGGGCTTTGACCATTGCGACAAACATGGCAGGTCGCGGAACGGATATTATTTTGGGGGGGAATGCCGATTATATGGCCCGGCTGAAAGTACGGGAATATTTGATGCCGAAAATTGTTGCTCCGGAAGACTCAGAAATGAAAGTTGGGGCTGGCATTGGGCTAGGTAAAAAAGGCAGTTCTAGTCAAGGTTTTGGCGATGGTAGCCAGAAGAAGAAGAAAACCTGGAAACCGTCTCAAGAGATTTTCCCAACTCGGATTTCTACTGATGCGGAAGGTCAACTGAAAAAGGCTGTGGATGTGGCAGTAAATCAGTATGGTTTCCAAAGTTTACCAGAATTGGAAGCCGAAGAAAAACTGGCGATCGCGTCGGAAAATGCCCCCGTCACCGACCCAGCAGTTAAAAGCTTGCGGGAGGCCTATCAGCAGATACTCAAGGAATACGAAGCCTATACCGACAAAGAACACGAAGAAACCATCCAACTCGGCGGTTTGCACGTTATTGGCACAGAACGCCACGAATCTCGCCGGATTGACAACCAATTGCGAGGCCGGGCTGGTCGTCAAGGTGACCCCGGTTCGACTAAGTTCTTCCTCAGTTTAGAGGATAACTTACTGCGGATTTTCGGGGGCGATCGCGTCGCGGGATTAATGCAGGCATTCCAAGTTGAAGAAGATATGCCCATTGAATCTAAAATTTTAACGCGATCGCTCGAAGGCGCACAAAAGAAAGTCGAAACCTATTACTACGACATCCGCAAACAAGTCTTTGAATACGACGAGGTAATGAACAACCAACGTCGCGCCATTTATGCCGAACGTCGTCGCGTCCTCGAAGGTTTAGACCTCAAAGAACAAGTCATCGGGTACGCTGAACAAACGATGGATGATATTGTCGCGGCGTATATCAACCCCGAACTGCCTCCCGAAGAATGGGAACTCGAAAAAATGATTGCCAAAATCAAGGAGTTTATCTACCTCCTCGAAGACCTCAAACCCAGTCATTTAGAGGACATGACGGTAAATGAAATCCGCACTTTCCTCCATGAAGAAGTCCGCAAAGCTTATGACCTCAAAGAAAACCAAATCGAGAAAATCCAACCCGGTTTAATGCGACAAGCCGAACGCTTCTTCATTTTGCA
Organism: Jaaginema sp. PMC 1080.18; assembly: GCA_035968055.1. GTDB lineage: Bacteria > Cyanobacteriota > Cyanobacteriia > Cyanobacteriales > Spirulinaceae > Jaaginema. The sequence goes on from JAWQFT010000001.1 coordinate 100,012, forward strand.
GCAAATCGACACCCTATGGCGCGAACACCTGCAAGCTATGGACGCATTACGCGAATCCATCGGTTTACGCGGTTACGGTCAAAAAGACCCCCTCATCGAATACAAACAGGAAGGTTACGAAATGTTCCTCGAAACCATGACCGACATTCGCCGTAATGTGGTCTACTCCCTGTTCCAATTCCAACCCAACGTCCCCCAAACCGTTTAATTCAAGGTTTTTGACTAGAACCCCGGTTTCTGAACAGTTACCGGGGTTTTTAAAGAGAAATTTAGCTTTTTTACTGTATTCACGAATGTCCTAATAAAAATACCAAACTGGACACCCCTAACAATCCAGCAATACAGCTTTGCGACCATCTCATTCTCTTCGATCCTTGTAAAAGTAAAAATAAAAAATAGGGGTTAATAAACTGGCGAGGATAGTTTAAAAAATAACTCAACATGGCAATACTACTCATCAAAAACATGATGCCATAAATCATTGAACCGATCGCGATAATTTTGTTTTCAGATTGATTAATTTTTCCAAAAACTAAATTAAATATAAAAACAATAACTAATAGCCCAAAACAATAAATCTCAAAGCTATCTTTTCCAGAAAAATTATCAACAAAAAGCAACTTGAATTTTTCCACTATTCCGGCAAAAGGATAACCGAAATTAGCATTAACTCCTAAGACACCTTGGTCATGAAAGCGAATTAGAACATAACTATTCCAGACAATAGGCGGAATTACAGCTAAAATTAAAGGTTTAATTGCACGATATTGTTGTTCCCAAATACTCACAACTAGAAGTGAAAACCACATTACCAGAGAGGTTTCGCGGGTGAGGGACGCGATCGCAATCCAAACGGCCATCCAGGGCAACTGTTTGATACGATAGCTATAGAGAGCAGCCAACACCAAAGCACTATTTAAAAGATCGGCGGTTGAGAGAGATAATACAATCCAAACTCCTGGCAACAGTAAAACCAACAAAGCCGGAAACTGAGGATATTTATTCACTTCATGGTAGCAGCTAACGATCCAAACAATGATGGCGATCGCGATCGCATTAATTCCTACCATAATATAGGGAATTAACTGCCGATTCCCTGCTGCTAAAATATAGCTAACAAGAGGATAAAAAATACGTCGATATCGCAGAGGCGCACTATCTAGAGTTTTGACTGTATCGGGATTTTGTAGGAGTGGATCAAAGGCAATACTAAGAAACTGTTGTCCATCAAATCCCAGTTCACCTTGATAAATCTTAGCAGTTTCTAAGTTCAAATAAGGCGAAAAAGGCAATGTATCACCAACCCTAAAAAAACCTATAATATTACTATCAAATTTTAGCCAATACAAAAGAAAAAGTATAATACTAACAACAATTGCCGCAATCATCGTATTGCGTTGAGGGGAAGTTAGAGTGCGAAGCCAAACAAAGACGCGAGTCATAAATCGTAAACAGGGACAATAGTTCATCACTGACATACCGCATTTTAATTTATACTGTCAATGCAGTTAGACATTGTGTAGGGTG
>JAWQFT010000002.1:0-87225 GCA_035968055.1 Jaaginema sp. PMC 1080.18
ACCAACAACCAACAACCAACAACCAACAACCAACAACCAACAACCAACAACTAAACCATTGCTAATTCCTGTTGTTGGTATAAGCAGTAATAGCGGCCGCGCATAGACATCAGTTCGTCGTGATTGCCTTTTTCAGCGATTCTGCCTTTGTCCATAACAACGATTAAATCGGCGTGTTTTACTGTACCTAAACGGTGGGTAATAAAAAATACGGTGGTGTCTTGATAAGCTTGGGCGAGGTTTTGACAAACTTGTCGTTCGGTTTGATAATCGAGGGCGCTAGTGGCTTCGTCAAAAATAATCATCCGGGGACGTTGGAGGATAGCCCGCGCGATCGCGATTCGTTGTCTTTGTCCTCCCGAAAGGGCTGAACCGCGTTCCCCCACTCGCGTGTTATAGCCGTTAGAAAGGTTCATGATAAAGTCGTGAGCGGCGGCAATTTTCGCGGCTTCTATGATTTCTTCGGTAGTAGCATCGGGGTTAGTTAGGGTAATATTTTCTTCAATCGTGCCATCGAATAGTAAGGTGTCTTGGGGAACTACGCCAATTTGCTGTCGTAGAGAATACAATTCGACTTTTTCGATGTCGTAGTTGTCTACAAAAATGCGTCCGCCGTTTGCTTCGTAAAGTCGCACTAAAAGTTTAGTTAATGTGCTTTTGCCTGCACCACTTTCGCCGACAACGCCAACAAATTGACCGGGGTTAATTTCGAGGTTGAGATTGTCGAGTTGTAATGGCCCGCTAGTTTTGAAACGGAAGGAGACATTTTCATAACGTACTTGACCGATAATTGCTGGCATAGGGATGTTACGGCGATCTTTTTCGTCTTCTTGAGGGGTATCAATAATGTCAGCAATGCGTTCGAGAGATAGGGAGGTTTCTTGAAAGTTTTGCCACAATTGTGCGAGACGCAACATCGGCCCAGTGACATAACTTGAGATAATCCGAAAAGCGATGAGTTGTCCGAGGGTTAAATGACCGTTGAGTACCATACCTGCCCCGAACCAAAGTACCAGTAAAGCGGAGAATTTATTGAGGAAGCCACTCGCGGATGTGGCGGTGGTTGAAGTGACAACCGTTTTAAAGCCAGAACTGACGTAGCGAGCGTAACGTTCTTGCCAAGAAGAGCGCGATCGCGATTCAATATTTTGGGCTTTGACGGTTTGGATACCGGAGAGGACTTCGACGAGGTAAGATTGGGCTTGGGCGTTGCGTTCGGCTTTGGTTCGCAGTTGTTGGCGAATCAGGGGAGAAAAGAAAAGGGTCAGAATAATAAAAATGGGAATTGAGATTAAAGCAATTAGGGTAAGTTGCCAGCTATAAATCAGCATGACAATAATATAAACTACAGAAAAGATGGCATCGAGAACGGCAGTCAGGGCAGTCCCTGTCAGAAAAGAACGGATATTTTCGAGTTCGTTGACGCGGCTGGCTAATTCTCCTACGGGTCGCCGTTCAAAGTAATTTAAAGGTAAGCGAAATAAATGGTCGATAATCTGCGAGCCGAGGGTTAAATCGATGCGGTTAGTCGTATCGACAAATAAGTAGGTGCGGAGGCTACTGAGTAGGGCTTCAAACACGGCAACAACGAGTAAAAATACGCCTAAAATATCTAGGGTATCGAAGCTACCTTGAACAATAACCTTATCAATGATGAGTTGAATAATGAGGGGATTAGCTAACCCGAATAGTTGTACGAAGAAAGAAGCAACGAGGACTTGAAATAAGACTTTGCGATATTTAAATAAAGCCGGGAGAAACCATTGCCAACCAAAGCGATCTTTGGGCGTATCTTTTCCCGGTTGTAGCAGCAAAACTTGTCCGGTTTTATCCCAATGTTCGGTAAATTCTGTGGGGGTATAACGTTCGATTCCTTCTTTGGGATTGCCAATAATCATGCCTTTTTCGCTGGCTTCGTATAAGATGGCAATACCGTCTTCCCAACGAATAATGGCGGGAGTTTGCAAACGGGCGACAGCCGAGGCGGGAACGGTTAAAATTTGGATGGTCAGCCCAATTAATTCCGCGACTGAGGCGCATACTGGGAGAGAGAGCCCCCCTCGTCGTTGAATTTGCTCGGCTAATACCCGCCGAATTACGTCTCGCCGCAAAGGGATGTTAAAATACTGCCCTAACATCTCAAAGCAAGCCATAGCGCTGTCTAACTGCCCCCTACGCCCCCGCACGAAGGGATAACGGCTGGGAATTGGTTTGACAGGGGGAGTCTCAGGCTTTAAGGGGGTTTCGAGGAAAACTTCGGGTTCGAGGACTTGGATGTGAGGTTTGGGAGTTAAGGGGGTGGGTACAGATGCCGTAAAAGCTGTCTGAGGCAAACCAATCAGCCGCAACGAGGTGCGCCCCACGGCTTTGAGTTGGACGGGGTTGACGGGCAAATAAAGGTAGTTTCCGAGCTTGTGGGGCGCGATCGCCTTAACCTCTCCACGGCTGACAAACCAGTAGTAAGCGGGGTCAAGTTTTTCGCGGGGGATTTTACCGAGAGGCAGGGTGAGGGCGATCGCGCTTTCGTGAGCTTGACGCGCGATTTCGGGCAGGTTAGGTACGTCCTGGGGCTGTTTCTCGGCAAATTGGGCAACAAACTCAAAAACTTCGCTGATGGCGGCTTGTTGCTGAAAATATTGGGCAATGAGGGGATATTCTCGTAGTAGGGTCTGAAATTGTGAGGCTGGGAGGGTGAGGGTAATTACTTCGGTGGAAGCGATGGCGGTTTCGCAAGCTTTTCCCCGCATTATGCCGATCCAGCCTAAAATTGCCCCCGGTTCGAGTAATTTTAGGGGAATAGGCAGTTTTGTGTTGGGATCGTAGCCTAATAAGCGGATTTTGCCTTGATAGGCGATGGTAATGTGAGGCGGTAAGTTTTGGGGAACGATTAATTCTTGACCGACTCCGTAGGATCGCACTTCCATCTGAGACGCTAAAGTTGCGATCGCGTCTGAGTCTAGAGTATCAAACGGGGGCGTTTGTGCCAAGAAGGTTTTAATCGTTTCAATGTTGTCAGTCATGGTGATTTGAGCCAGAGCAATGTCTAAAAAAAGCGAGGAATTAAGAAGTTACAAATTCCTCGCAGCGAAGAAACTTTTTAACTCGCAATAAAGGTAGGTTGACTAACAACGGCAAAGGTTGGCTTAGAATCGCGAATTTGATTGGCTTTGGCAATTTCTTGCTGTAACCATCGATCGAAAAATTCGTCTAATAATCGCTGTTGAGTAAGTTCGTTGAGTTGTGCGGGAAGTTTCTGTTCGAGACGTAAAATAATTAGCCAGTTACCTAATTGAAAAGGCGGCCAAAGTTGTTGAATTTGACTCTTATCTAATAGTTCGGCAATATCAGGAGATAGATTGACTAACTCAACTGGCCCAACTATTCCTCCTGTCTGGGCTTCGGGGCCTTGAGAGTAAGCGCGAGCGACTTCTGCAAAGGTGGCTTCTCCGGCTTGAATACGGAAATATAGTTCTTGAGCTAGGTTTGTATCTTGAATGCGGATGAGGGAATAAACAACGCGATCGAGTTGACTTTTACGTTTTAAGAAATAGCTTTGTAATTGTTTACCCCAGGTTTGCTTTTTGAAGGCTCGAATTTTGAGATCGCGAGTTATTTTTTCTTGGAATCGATCGAGAGAAAGTCCTTGTTGTTGCAACCAATTGTTTTGAGCTTCGGGCTGCATGAGTTGACGTTGTACAAAGAAGTTTTGACAAGCTGTATTGATAACTTCGGGTTCAATTTCAATCGATGCGATCGCGTCGTCAATAATGACTTCCCGGATCAATTGTGGCATGAGTTGGTATTTATGGGCTAACTCGACAATGGCTTTGGCATTGAGAGTGCGATCGCCAACTTGTAATGTAGTTATCATGGCAATAATGTCCTTTGGATTAGCTCCCTAATTGTCAGACTGAATTTAGGCGGTTTCAGATTGGCATGGCATAGAAAAAGGCTCGATCGAAAATAAAAAAATTAATCCTATACCGCCCAGTTTCTATTTATAACGAATCAAACATTTGTTTTTCGGAAGAATCGAGAAACAACGGTAATTCGGCTTCTGTTTCTTCGTTGATTTCCCACCCAGCAAATTCTGGATTTTGCGAATCAGAATCGTTGTAGTTGTCGTTCTTTTTCGGGGGTGACTTTTTTTGTTTTACGTTCATTTTGGGTAATGGTGTCGCATTATAAGTTCCTAAAGTTCCAGTTAGGAGAAAGGCGGCAGTGACTAAAGCAGTTTCAGGCAAACTATTAATATTACCGATAGGGAAAATATGAAATAGTTGGCTCAACAAGTTTTCTGAATATTCTTTTTCTACTGTAGCAGTTGTTAAAGAAAATGTCTGGTTATTTTTAAAATTTTTGTGAAGTGGATCGGACGCTCCTTGACTTGAGAAGAGCGAAGTGGTATTTTCCGAATTTAAACTTAGAATTTTCGGTAAATTTATCGTTAAATCTTTCTCGAAACTCAACCCGGCAGCATCTGTTGTACGAATCCGAATTGTATGATTAGTTTGAGTTTCAAAATTGAGTAAAATGCCATTATTAACCCGCACTTCATTGCCCACAATTTTAAAGCGTTCCCCTGCATTATCAATTAAAGTGTAAGTATGAGTATCGCTAGTATCAATATCGGTACTACTAAGCGTCCCAATCACCGTTTCGGCTGCACTATTTTCGGGGACTTCCAGTTTACTTAAACTAATATTTGTGGGAGCATTGCTATCGTTGTCAACCACTGACGCAATACCTTGAGAATCCGTAATGATAGCGTTATTCGCATGACTCAGATTGAGATAAAAGCTTTCTAAATTCTCGCGAATTGTATCTCCTAACAGGGGAATCGTAATATTTTGAATTAACCCCCCCGTGGGAGTAAAAGTTAAAGTCCCACTTTTAGCCGTGTAGTCACTTCCCGCCGTCGCCGTGTTGTCTGCGGTAGTATAGTCAACAGTTACATTGCTTTGAGGTGTATGAGAAAGCCTGACCGAGAAAACAGCGTTTAACGTGCCATTATCCCCTTCTGTTACTGAAATATCGTTAATCGAGAGACTCGGCGTTGCTATATTTCCCCACACGGATAAATAAGCATCCTTGCCGCCCGCGATCGCGCTCTGGATCGCATTTACCGTTATCATACTACCAGAGACCGTAGACGCGATCGCCCGCAACCCATTAGCCGCAGCGACACCGTTAATCCCCGACGCAGCCACCGTCCCACTTCCAGCCCACACTGCAACTAACTCGCGATTGCTAAAATCAGAACTAACTGCAATAACTGCCCCCTCGCCCATCGTATAATTACCGATAGTGTTGCCGTTAATTTGGAGGGAATCTCGGTGTTTTACCGTAGCCGCAGAACTTCCCCCGATAAATACTTCCCCAGTTTCCGACGCAGTAATGGCGTTAATACTGAAAGAATTGCCCTTCCCAGAGGAAAGCCGATTCACCACATATTGCCCCTTCAGGGTTTCCCCCGTGGTAGGATTCACGCGGGCGAAATAGCCGTATTTCCCCGCACTTGTGTTAGAAGTGTTGGTATAGTCGTCAATATTGACGTTATAAGTTGCATTTTGATTAATATCCTGGGAATTGCGGCGATATACATTAGTTCCCCCGTCCAAACTCCCGGCATAATACAACATCCCATCGCGACCCATCGCCACTCGTAAACCTCGCGTATCTGCCGTATCGCCTTTATTTTTAGCTTCTGTTGCTGAAAAATCGTAATTGCTCCATTTAGCATTGCCTATATAGCTGTAGCTATTAAACAGAGGTAGTTGCAAATCCGAAGCAACCTGACGGAAACCCGCAACGAACACCGATTGCGTTTGACTATCAATCGCAATATCATCAACGCTTTTAGCTGAATTGAGGCTAAAACTGCCTAGTTGCGTCCCATTCGCTCCAAAAACTGTAACTTGGTTACTATAACTATTATTTGATTCTAATACCGCCACCGTACCATCTTGGGCAACCGCAACTCGTCGCGTTCCCTTAGCCCCCGTGAGACTCGCTGACCAAAATACCGTCCCGTCACTTTTGAGGGTGGTAACACCACTATCGCCAATTACCGTAATATTACCGTTGACGCGATTAACATCCATGTCTGCAATATTCGACCCTACCGTATAAATCGCTAGAATATTTTGACCCGACCCATCCAAACGGGTAATTTGACCTTGGTTACTAATTGTTCCAGCCATTAATACCGTATTATTGGGGGCAATCTCTACGGCTGCGGCTGCATCATTCCCCGTCCCGCCGAGATAACTGGCGGAATTAACTTGTAAATTAGTCACTGTCGCCAAAATTGCGTCATAAGCCGACTGCGCCCACAAATACAAGCCTAAATTCGACTCAATACTACCCGCGACAACTTCTAAATCCCAATCTCCTCCCAAAACGCTGCTTCCCGTCAAATCGTTAGATGCAGCGATATCTGCCCCCGTGAGTTGATTCAAAGCCGTCATGAGGGCAAATCCCGACTCATCGGCAGCGAGATTGCATCCATACAATAATATATCGCCCCCAGGCGCGATCGCGTCCCTCCATGCCTTTAAATGAGACCCGTACAGAGAAATTGTAGCGCTATTTAAACGAGTTTTGCCGATTTGTAACTCCCCCGCATTGCCGTGGGAAATAATCTGCAAACTACCAATCCCAGTACGTCCTGCCAAAGTCTCAGTTATCTGCGCGATCGCGTCCCGATTCGGATCGAGAATCACCGCTTCCACTCCGGGAGTCACCCCCGCTAACAACGTCTCAAGATCGCCTAAACCCCCATCAATAAAGATAAGGGTTTCAGGAGTCACCACACCACCCCAAATCTGCTGCGAAGCCGCAATTCCAAACGGATCGCTAGAGCTATAATCTAAATTAGCCTTGAGGATTTCTGTCCCTACAACTTCGGGAAAATAAACACTCTGCATCCCCCCACGATCTTGCCATGACAAATCCTGAGATTCTCCCAGCAAATCGCCAAAAATTGCCGTTTCGCCAGACTGTGGTAATATGCTGATGGATGACGTTGAATTCATGCCTTTTTTGCCCCCTTCGTTGTATAAAGAGTTACCTGTTCCCCTTTACACGCTACGGACAAGGCCAACCGGAACACCCCCTCAAAGAATCCGAATTTCTCTGGCTCTTCAGTGCCAGGAAAGCCAGAAATAGTCGGAATTTAGACGCGATCGCCTCCAAAGTTTCCCAAGCCCAAAAACTAATGCCCTGCTGGGTTTAGCCGCAAAGTTCAGGCAATTAAACTGTCACAGCCGCAAAATTCTGGCATGGTGAAACCCGTTAGGGTAGTAAGAGCATTTCACTTCCGATTATGACTCTTTTATTTGCTACTCTAACCGCGATCGCGATCGCCGCTATTCTCACTTTAGTCGTCTGGAAAAACGTCGAGGAGAACTATGGTCAAGGTAAGCAACTCACATGGGGAGAACTTGGCTGCACCCTGCTCTTATTCCCTATCTTCCTGATAATTATCGGCATTATTCTCTTTTTTATCCTAGATTAAAATCCCAATGCTTTCTCTCTCTCAAGCCATCCAAATCGCCTTCAACCACACCACCCAACCTCAGTTATGGCAATCCCTCGTCATCAACAAACGCCAACCCTACACCCATCGTGCCTTTATCCAACAGGGAGACACCCGCATCTGTCTGCATCGCTTTGAACCCTGTAGCCCTGACGAATCTTTCCCCCATCCCCATCCCTGGCCAGCCACAATGCTGATTCTCTCTGGGGTGTACGACATGGCCGTATTCCACACCCCAGACCTCAAATCCCGTTATCCCTCCCCCGTCCTCCATCTTACCCTGAGTGCCGGTTCAGTTTACCAAATGCGCGATCGCCACACCTGGCATCAAGTCATCCCCCGTAGCGAGTGTTACAGCCTGATGATTAACGGGCCGAGGTGGGAAAAACCCCATCGCTTTGCTCCTACAACTAGAGGTAAAGCCCTCAAACCGATGAGTGAAGCCGCATTAGCAAGTCATTTAGCCCAATTTCGCCAACTTTTGGTCGCGTTTGAATAACCCGTCTTCAGATTAAAATCTGGGGCTAAAATCTAACTCTGCGGACTTCTTTTATAAGTAAATTGTGGCGAACAAGCGTGGTATAAAAAGAAAAATTACACCCTTTTAACGGCAGCTTTGAGGGAATCAAGGAGAAGTAAAGGGACATTAAGCTGATTAAGGTGAGTTTCTTCTCGACCGCTAGATTGAGGCCCGTGATAATCGCTGCCTCCCGTGGCAATGAGGTTGTATTCCTTGCACCAAGCTTTGAGTTTCAGGACTTGTTTGGGACTGTGGGAAGGATGGTAAACTTCCAGACCCATCAACCCGGCTTCTACGAGGGTAGGTAAAACTTCTTCTACTGACCCCCCACGAAAGAGGAAAGGATGGGCCCACACCGGGACAGCCTGACTTTCCCGTAGTAACTGAATGCCGTCAACAATGCTGAATTTTTCGTAGTGTTCGTAAGCGGGGCCATTGTCGTGTAGCCAACGGTCGAAGGCTTCGCGGCTGGATTGGGCGTGACCTGCTTTGACTAAAGCGCTGGCAATGTGAGGTCGTCCGGGGGCCATACCGTCACCGAGTTGAGGGAGTTGAATGGGGTAGCCCAGGTCGGCGAGTTTGGCGGCAATTTTGGCGGCGCGGCGTTGACGACCTGCAATGCGTTCTTGGAGTGGGGGATTAAGAAGATTTGAATCGGGGTAAAAGCCGAGAATATGAAGCGATCGCCCGTTGTGAACGGTACTAAGTTCGACACCGGGGACGATTTCGATGTCGTAAGCGGGGGCAGTCGCGATCGCCTCAGACCAACCAGAAACCGTATCGTGGTCGGTAATGGCTAAGGCACGAACCCCCCGACTGGCGGCTGCTTTAACGAGTTGAGTGGGGGTTAATGTCCCGTCGGAATAGGTGGTGTGGCAGTGAAGTTCGAGCATGATTTTTAACTGAGTATAACATAAGAGGGCGATCGCGAACATTTCTTAGGTATGAAATAAAAGCGCATTGAGAAAATTCAACTCAGAAGAAGCGAGAAAATAGCGATTGTCAAACACCTGTTCTAACTGAGATATTGACTGACGACCCGCGATCGCGACCCAGGGAAACCTGCGATATTGAGCAATGACTGGGAGGACTGCACTTTGAGAACTCAGAGTGCGTCCCAAACTCTCTCTCCAGGTTACAGCATCTTCCAATTGCTGCTCTATTTGGATTTCTTCAGGCTCAGAAGCCCTGCGCCAAAACTGAGGATAATCTAAGGGTAAAGCTACGATTAAATTTTGGGTATTAATGGCTTGTAGGGTTGAATACTCTCGTATTTGCTCGGTTTTCTCGCGAATTAACAACTTATGAAGTTCGCAAGCAGGATCGCGCAATCTTTTGGGGAAGGCTTTATCCTTCTGAATTTTATTTAATATCTTTAAAAGGTGGTATTTAGCATTCCGCATGGCTTCTTGACAATCGGAAAAATTGTATTGTTCTCGAACATTACGCGATCGCCAATCCTCCCACCAAAACGGACCTAAACAGCTAAGATGGGGCGGAATTTGCGTTTCTGGTTCTAGATTGGGTAACAAACGACTTGATAAACGCGACACTCCTTTAGCTAACGCTTCCAGAGTACGGTAATCGCTGTAGGAAGCAAGTTGCAATTCCTGGGTCTGACCTATCAAATCTAAATCTTTAAACAAGTCACACACTAACTTTTCGGCTTGACCCACTGCTTTTTTCAAATCTGAATGATGCTCGTCTCTCAGAAAAATCCGAGCTTCTTGGCGAAAGTCCTGAACATCGTCAGACATTAACCGCAATAACTCCTCATCCCCGACTTTTCCCACAGGAACAAAAGCCAAAGGTTGTCTTCGTAAACCCGCATCACCTTTGATACGAGTATAAATTGTCGAACGTAGCATTAAGAGCAGGGTCAGCAAATCGCTGGAACGTCGTAACCACTGACGTTGCTCGTCAATTTGTTCCGATTGCAACACAAAGTCATTAATTAATAAAACCAGTCGTCGCTCAATTGCTTCACCAGAGCATAGCTGTTGAGTTTTAGGGTCAGTATATCTTCCCCTACCGCGATAAATTAACTGAGCAATTTCCATCAACGAAGCCTCTACACTAAAGCGGGGAAATGAAGCGATAATCCAATCTGCCTTGGGAAAAGAAACGCCTCTCGCCCCTGAAGAAGTCATCAAAAACAAGCGAATCTGGTCTCGTTTTGGCTCGCTCACCAATTCTAAACGTTTGCTAGGGGGAACGCTGTGGTCTAAAACTGCAACTACTTGAGGATTTAATAACTTTTTATTTCCTGTTGTTAACCAGGCTTTCAGGTCGCGTAAAAAAGCTTTATCTTGGGCAAAAAAGATAATTTGTTGCGCCGAATGTTCGAGGGCTTTTTTAATTTCTGCAAATGCGTTATTCAGCAGCACAGATTGAGCTTGGGAGCGAATAATTGCTCGCATACTTTTGAGTTTGCCGTCGTCGGTTAGCTCTGGTGTAACCGCAGACAAGCGGATGCTGTAGTCAATTCTTAAAGCCGAAGCTGGAAAACTATTACTCAGGACGTGAAGGGTGGGATACTTCTTGCCTCCGATTTTTAATTGCGTTCCCGTAACTCGAAAAGGCGCATCTCCCTGACTGGGACTAATTAAAACTTTATCAGGAACGCGATCGCCTGAATTGAGAAAATTATTCAAAACCACTTCATTACTCAAAGAAGCATCGGCAATAATTAGCGTTACCTGAAAAGGAGAGCCATCAAAAGGTTTAATAAACTGCTGGTGCAACCATTTCGCAATTTCATGGACAAACAAAGCCCCTGCACCATCCCCCGCTACCTCATCCACCATCACCAAAATATGCGGAATTCGTTGAGAAAATGCCTTCCTTTCCCCAATTCCGGGTCTGCTATCAACCCGATAAGCAAATAAGTTATTAAGAGCATTAATAGTTGTTCCTCTTGTTAAGTTGCGATAGCCCTGAGTCGCTGCGGTGAGGACAATTTGATTGATTTTGGGATTGTTTTCGAGGAGGAAGCGAGCAGAAACCGCCAAAGTCCGTAATACCCCCGGACGGTGTTGATTATTCATTTGCTCGTCTCTTTCATTCAGAGAGGTTTTATAGCGATTACTGGTAACAACTTCATCATCAATTTCTTGTTCTTGTTCGGGAGTCACAAAAATGGTACTGATTTGGGGGTTCTTGAAGGAAGAAACACCATCAATTACCACGGCGCTATCAACTGTTTTAGTTGGCCATCCTTGGGATTGAATTTGCTGTTTGTACCATTGAGAAGCCGAACTAATTAACTTTGAGTTAGCAGTTAGGGTTAATATCCCGGTTTTTTCCCCCTTATCTTGGGCTAAATCTTGAGTCACACTGCGGTTAATCACAACTCTGGGGCTAACGTAGAGAAACAAAAACCCCGATGATTGTTCTTTGAGAAACGACACCACAGAAGTCGTTTTACCAATTCCCGGATTTCCTTCTAAGGCAATGATTTTCAAGCGTCCGGGTTGGGCTGAAGCTAAACCCGCTCGAATTGTGGCTTTATGGGCATCTCGCAGGGAAAGGGACGACTTTCTGTGCGGATTTACAGCTAATTTTTGGAGTTGTTGCTCGATGGCAGAACGGGGAGAACTCCCGAAAAACCCCTGAAGTGCCTCGGTTTCTTCAATAGCGGCTAAAATGTCCGATTGCTCGAACAAATCTGCCGGACGGTGAAATCCAGTTACTGCTTCAGTTAGGGAAATTTGCAGGTCTTGGGTTAAATTGGGTGAAAATTGGAAATTAGCTGCGGCTTGCTTGCGTAATTCTGACGTAGGTAAGGAGGAGAGAAGCTTTTTGAAGACATCCCGAATTTTCTGGTCTAAGTCTGCGGGGGTTTCCAATGGCTTCATTTCTCGATACGCTGTTCCCAAAGACTGCATCAACTCGATTCGCGGGTCAGCATCCCCACCGAAACAAGCGGAAAGACTTTCTAAACCGTTGGAAGTAATGGCCATTGCCCTGGCAATACAAGGCTTTTGTAGGCGTTTTTTATTCTGAAGTAAAGCCACTAACTTTTCTGTATAAGAGGAGGCTTGGCATAGTTTATAAAGGGGTTTATCCCGACCGCTAAAAGCTACTAAATGTTTGTTGAGTTGAGAACTAATTTGGAGGCGATCGCCTTGAACTTCGGCACAAATACGCGAGAAACTGCCTCTTGCGTCTAAGTAGCGAGCATAGCGGTTGATTTGCTGGCAATGGGTTGCTTCTAAGCTAAAATCTGCCAATTCAAAAGATGCGTTATAGGAAAACTCAAAACAGAGAATCAAGTCTGGGATGGGTTGACTGCTTCTCTGAGCATCATCGGGGGTGGATAACCAGAGGAGAAAATCTGCTCGTCCGGGTTGACCTCGATCGACCAAGCTGGTGTCGGCAAAACCCGAAAGGCCAAAGGCTGCGTTAAACTGTCGAGCAGTTTTGCGTCTTTCCCTGTCTCTAGGGTCGGTAACACCGGGTAAAGTTAAGGGACACCAGAGGGCTTCTAGCTGCATTTTCTGATGACCCGGTTGATGAGTGAGACATTCCCGTAAAGCCGTCCAACCTAAACCATAGCCCAAGACGAGGAAGTGGCGTAAATAGGCATCAATCCAAGTTTTAATATTCTCATCGCGAACGGCTAAAGTTGTCTCATCTTGGAGAGTTTGATATAAATGTTTAGTCAGGTGGCTAATGCGATATTCTTGCCAAGGGATTAATTGAGGATGGTGTGAATGCAGTAAGTCCTGATGGCGTAAATAAGCTAAAACGCCGCGTTGTACGGCAATTTCAAAGACGCGCCCCCAAATTTCAGCTTGTTTTAAGTCAGTATTTTTCATATTCTCGTTTTTCGGCGTAATACACCAGCAATGTGGGTGAGTATCGCTGGATAGCTCAACAATACCTTTCCTGTGCGTCGTGCAGGCAGAATCTGGGCTTCTCCGGCAGCTTCGACGGTATTGGGAGAAATCCAACCAAAGGGGTCAAGAACGGGCAAATACTGGCTGTTGCGGATTCCTTGTTCGGATTCGAGGAAATGCAGTCCTCGCAGCAGGGTAATGAGGCAAGGATGCACTGCTGAATTATGTTCTGGGTTGATTAAATGTTGGCGCGATCGCTCTTGCCAGTCAAGACTACCAATTCGTCGATCTGACAGCAGGAAATACACGCAAAACCCGGACTGGGGGCGTTTATGGGGTTCAATGGCGTGAAGGGTCGCGAAGGTATAAATTGGGATGATATCTCGCAATCCCATTTTCTCTACCAAAGAACTGAGAAAATGAGTATGATCGCTGGCACGGGAAATTTCAAAACCCGCTTCTCCAGACTTTCTTTGATGCAGACGAGTTCCTGGAAAAACATCTCGTAAAAGGGTGTATAAAGTCAAATTAGGAAAGGCTTGATACAACTGTTGTAGAAATTCTCGATTAACCAGAGGAGTGTTGTAATCAACGGTTTTATTAACTCTGCGACTGCCATAAGCATGAGATAACAAAATAATATGTTGGCAACCCTGTTGAGCTAAATGGGCGACTTCTTCTTGAATTAAACGTTGTTTTTGCAATTCTTGAGCCGAATAAGTAATATCTGATTGCATTCGCTCGGTTTTAATTTCATAACCCTTGAAGGGGGTTTCTGTGGCGGTAGCGATGTAACTTTGACCGATTAAAAGATGGTTTTTCTGGGTATGGTGAGGGCTTTCGTCACAAGGACGGGCAATATAAGAAACTAAGCCAATTTTAGGGACAACCGGGGGGCGATCGCTTTCGATTTGAATGGGAAATACACTGGCTAAAGCATTAAAGACTCCCCGCTTAATCCACCGAGCATTAGAACTTTGAAGATTGGCTAAAATCATACCCTGCATTCGCGTAGGATTATCTTGTGCTAACATCGATTCGATGGCTTGGGTAGCGGCATAAATGTAAGCTTCGCCACTATTTTTATCTTCTTCGCGGCGCTCTTGCAGTCGTAAAATTGAGGTAGTAAATGGGGCAGTTTTGGTATGATTACTTTGCTGAATTTGACGAACGATATACCAAAGACAGGTATAAACTAAAACAGCAAAACTGGTAACGGCTGCTGTGTGAAGTTGTTTTTCTCGATCGTTCTTGGTTTCTCTAAGTTGTAAAGTACGGGTTTCATATTCAACTTGAATCGCTTTGGGCAAAGTCCAGTCGCTAATTTTTCGAGGAGTTAAACAAGAATCGTAAGACAGTTTATTATTGTCATCTCGACTAATTTTGTAAGGAACAAAGAGAATTTGTAAAATTTGCTCGGATACACAGCGTTGCAGCTTGATAGTTTCGGCTTCGTCTTTGATAACTAAATCCCGTTCTGAGAGTTCTGTTGTTACTTTGATAGAAAAAAGTAAGTTAGGCGTTAGAGTTGGATTTGCATCTACTTCAATTTGTCTGAGCCAAGCAATTTTTTCATTAGTTTGACCCGCTCCACTGTCTAATAAATCCTTTGTTCCTGATTCTGCTCCTTGCAGTTTCTCCCAATCAACAATTCCTTTTTTGACACAAATATATTGTTGAGAGGTTTTTTGCTGAACTTGAGAAATAATTGTATCTCCTGTCGTTCGCAAAATTGCAATTAAGGCAGTGGCAATTGAGTCGATCGATCTTGCCCGTTGGTGGAGTTTTTCGAGCAAGATTGCAATCAAGTGTTTGGGTTTGGCTTCAAGTCGTTGCAAGAGTTTTTGAAGATTTATTCTGATATCATTTTTAGTCAGTTTTGTCTCGTTGCTCGGAATAACAACTGCCAGAAAAATCAGTTCGGCTAAATGCTTCCTAATCAAATAAGGAGAAGCCGATAATTCGTCATCTTGCGGTAAGAGGGCTTCTTTAATCCATTCTAGTCTGACTTCAAAAGCGGGTTTACCTAGTTCGGGATTTTTGCCATTAACCCGGAAACGATAACTAATTTCGCGGACGACTTCATAATCTGTTGTTTCACTAGCCTTGTTCCTAGCTTCAAATATTTGGGTTTTCCATTCAGGCCAAACTGGTAAACAAGAAAAGAATTTATCTTTGTGAATATAATCAAGAAAGTTAATTTCAGCTTTTTGACCGTAAGTTGAGGTAAGGTTTATTGTTAATCCTTCGTTTTTAGCAATTTCAATAAAGTAGTTTACCCGTTGATAATATTCTGCTAAAAGTTGCCGTTCTCGCTGAGAATTTTTAGCAGCTTTTTGCGCGATCGCCTCCATAATTTGGCAAGTAATATTCAGGCGGACTCGCGACAAGGCTTCATCATCCAGGAAGTTTAAAAAGCGTTTAATTTGACTTTCGCTGCGGTCATATTCTGCTTTTAAACTCGCTAAAGCGTCTTCAATTTCAGCTTCGTCTAGATCGTATTCAGATTCTAACTCTGGCGCGATCGCGTCCCACATCCGCTCAAAATAACTACCTGTATCGACGCGCTCAACGGCTGAAATAATTTTGGCAACTTGTTTTTTTGAATCTTGTTTTGATGAATTTGATTCAGCAAAAGTCAGAGGAAAAATTTGGGATTGACCGATACCAACATTAAAATTAGTGCCAATTTGCTTTGCTAGTTTGCTCAACTCCCTAGACGCATTTTCTAAGACAAAATCCTCTAAAGCAACACCAGTGGGTAAAGCCCGATTTAATTCTTGCTGGATGGTATTTCTAAGTTTGTCAACTGCCGTAGAAAGGGCGCGATCGCTACTAGGACTCATTTGCCCCCCAATCCGGCTGCTTGAGCCGTAACCTGGCGGTGTAAAATCTTGGACAAAGCCGTTCCCCGATCGAGGACTGAAGGTAGTACGAAACTGAGGTAGAGAAAAAAGTCGCAGTAAAACCCCGGACGTACAAATTCTCAATTGTTTCTGATTTTTATCGTACAGAAAAAGAGGTCTCGTTTTAGGATCGGCAAGGTTTTCGGCTGCTGCCAGAGGAATCGCCTGAGCGAGTAAACGAACTAAAGGAGCAAGATTAACAGATGCTCTCTGTTGTAGTGCTTGTAAGTCAGCACCCTGGTAAGATTCTGGCATTTTTTGGGGTCTCCTAATGTCTCTGTCTTGGGGTGACAGCTTCATCTGACTTGCTGTTGACCAAACTCAAGCAGATGGAATCTCACTCTTTTATATCCCGGTTTTGGGAATATTGTCAAGATTTTTATCGCAGTACGTCTCAACAGTTAGGACATTTTAATGTTCGCTTCAGCCCTCACCTATCTCCTACCAAAGAGAGGCTTAATTGGGCTACAAAAAAAGCGGGACAAACCCGCCTTTGACAATACCAAAACCTATCCAATTTTAGTGATGGTGGTGATGGTGGTGGTGATGTTCGTCATGGCTATGACTGTGCTTTGCTAAACTGGGGTTTACAGAGGTTGCTGTGGACGATAACAGAGCTTCAATTTGCGGATTTGCCCAATCTGCGGCCATTTTCAAGAATTCCGGGCGATCGTTGACGCAAGGCATTTGCACATAAGCCACGTCTTTATATTTGTGTTGCAAGTGATGGATAATATGATCCACATCTAGGATGGTTTCGTGGTTTTCTGTGGCAAAACCAATAGGCATCATCACAATGGCTTTTGCTCCCAATTCAATTAAGTTTTTGGCAGCGAGGGCGGTGTTGGGTTGCGTCCATTCGATTAAGGGGGTGTCGTGATTGAGCCAACCGACAGAAATCAAGGGATATTTATGAATGAGTTTTGCCCGCACTAATTCATAGAGGGCTTCGCTTTCGGTAATTCCAGAGGTGAATCCTTTGGCTTTATGGGGACAGCCGTGATTCATCAAAACAATGCCGATTTGGGAGGGAAGATGGGTTTCGGCGAGATCGGTGGCGATTTTTTCTTCCACCATTTGCGCCATCATCTCAATGTAGGCGGGTTCGTTGAAGAAGGAGGGGATGTAACGACTGCTTTTGAGCCAATGTTCCCCTGTGTCGGCGGTTTGGTTGAGGGCTGCGTTGACTTGTTCGACGGCAATACCACTGGTGAAGATGGAGTCTACGACTAAAAGCGGGTAGATGAGGATTTTGTCGAAGCCTTCGGTTTTGATTTGGGCAATGACTTGTTCTGGCAGGAAAGGAGCGCAAAAGTTAAAGGCTTTGAATACTTTAACGCGATCGCCCCAGGTTTCTTGCAGGTTTTTTTCAATCCCGGCTCTTTGGGCTTCAAAAATTTGGTTATGAGGGGAGATGAAGTTGCCGTGTTGGTGACTCCACTCGTGTAAGTCGAAAATTGCGAGGAGTTTGGCTAATGGGGGATAAATCCAGGTGGGAACTGGGGCGAATTTAGCCGTGAGGAGGTTTAAGGCTTGTTCGTTGTAGTTGGCAAAGTCTTCGTAGCTTTCAACTTCACCGTAACCCATGAGCAATACCGCGACGCGATCGCTACCCGCTTCAAGATTAACTGAGGATTGTTGTTTTTTTGGAGTCGCTACCATAATGGTCTTTCTAACTCGATGTTTTGTAGGGTTTTTGGGCATTCGCTTTCAATGCCACAGAACTTCGGATTTCATTGTAGATCAATTCTCTCAAATGCCCCCAGAGGGGATACAAAACTCAGCAATTTCTTGGGGGAAGAGGCGAGCGTTGATTCAACTTACTATAGCTTCGAGACGAAAACGAGCAATTTGACTAATTTCTGTTAAGGCTTGCTGTTTTTCTGCGTCTAAACTGTTTTGGAGGCGACGTTTGAAGGCTGCGAGGATTGAGGTTTTGGTGTGATTTTTTACGGCAATGATAAAAGGAAATCCAAATTTATCTTGATAAGCTTGGTTGAGGCTTTGGAATTGCTGATATTCTGCCGAGCTAAGGGTATTAAGTCCGACTTGGGACTGTTCTTGTACCGAGGCTTGCGCCATCTTGGTTTTGCTACCTAAGTCGGGGTGGGCTTGAATTAAGGCTAACTGCTCGGCTGGACTCATTTGCTGGACGACTTTTACCATACTTTGATGGAGGGCTGTAATATCAGTAAAAAGTCTATTTTGCCAAGATTGCTGCGCGATCGCGGGGGTATTCTCCCAAATTTCGCCGAGCGCTTCCGTAAACGCTGCTTGATTCATCTCATTTAGTTCTTGAAGCCGATATTTTGGTTGATTATTCATCATTTGCGAGTCGCTATCTAGTTTATCTGTGCTATCGAAAACTTTGAGCTTCTTTTACCCAAACCTGGACGCGATCGACGGGAGGGGTTAAATCTTGGCGTTGCATCATTGAGACGTATAAGCGAGAAATTTGGCGATGGAGGTGGGATGCGGGGGTTTGAGCGAGTTGAGAAATGGAAATAATGCCACAGTGTAGAATTACGCCGCAATACTGGCAATTAACGCTAGGAATCCGGGCAAGATCGGCCAGAGCGATCCATTTGCTGACATACTGAGGATGGATTTGCAGTTGAGATGCGATCGCGTTTTTATTCTCAGGATTGCGGGTTTGTTGTAGTAGTTGTTGGGTGGTGGTAATGCCAATCGCTTGCAGGTTTTCGATCTCGCGATCGCTGATTCCCGGTAGTTTTTCAATCGACCAATTACAGCCTTGCACGCTCGTTCTCGACAAATCAACTAAGGACTAACTATTATGCCACGGTTTGAGGCTTTTTGAGGGGCAATCTCGCCATTTTACGACTACCTTAACCAATTTATCATTAAAATTAAGCCTTTTTTACTGTAAATTTTGAAGCGATTATATCAGATTTATGTCTATTTCTCCCAAAATCACTCGCCGTTCTTTTCTCGCCACTTCCTTAGCCACCAGTAGCTTATTAATTGCCCGTCACGCTTTCGCACAGTCGCAGCATAATTCTACACCACAACGCAATATTTTAATCCTCATTTCTGACGATCAAGGCATCGATCAATTGGGGTGTTATGGTAACTCAAAAGTTAATACTCCTAACTTAGATAATCTCGCTAAAAGTGGGGTACATTTTACTCGTGCTTTTACCCCTAGTTCTTCTTGTAGTGCTAGTCGTGGTAGCATTTTAACCGGGCTTTATCCCCACCAAAATGGTCAATATGGTCACGCCCACCGCCAGCACAATTTTCGCTTGCACGAGTGGGTACAACCCCTACCCATGTTACTCAAAGCCAGTGGTTATCAAACAGGGTTAATTGGTAAACTTCATGTGGGAGGCGACAAGATACAATTTCCCTTTGACTTTATGATTCCTGAAGCTGAAATTCAAGGAAACCGCGATGTTTTAATGATGGCAGAAAAAGCCGGAGAATTTTTTAATTTAGACTCAACTCAGCCTTTCTTTTTACTCGTGGGTTATTCCGATCCTCACCGTTTGGGAGCAACTTTTGGCAATGAACCTAATTACTCTGGCATTGAACCCAAAAAGTACCAACCCGATGAAGTCGTAATTCCTTATTATGTCCCAGATATTCCCGAAGCGCGAGGGGAAATGACCGAAATGTATGAGGCGATCGCGCGCTTAGATGCAGGTATAGGAATGGTGATTAACCAGTTGCAAAAATCGGGAAGATACAACGATACATTGATTTTATATCTCACGGATAATGGTATTCCTTTTCCCGGTGCGAAGACTAATCTTTATGATTCTGGTACTAATTTACCTCTCATTATTGCTCATCCCAAACTCATTCAATCCAATAAAGTTAATCGCCATTTAATTAATTTTACCGATCTAGTCCCAACTTTATTAGACTATACAGAAACGCCAATACCAACACATCAATTACCAGGGCAATCTTTTCTTCCCATTATTAATATAGAAACGGGGCAAGATTGGTCAGAAACTTATTTTTCTCACATTTTCCACGGCATTCATATGTATTATCCCATGCGGGGAATTTGTACCGGGAAATATAAATATATTAACAACCTTTATTCTGACTTAAAATATCCCATTGCTCTCGATATTTTGCAATCAAAAACTTGGCAAGGAATGTTAGAACGAAACTTAAATAAAGTGGGTCAGCGCCCCCTCGAAAGCTATCTCCATCGACCTTCAGAGGAGCTATACGACCTAGAAAACGATCCCCAAGAGTTATTTAACCTCGCAGCAAATCCTCGCTTCACAGACGTTTTAGAAACCCTGAGAAGCAAGGTACAAAAAATGCGAGAAATGACTAACGACCCGTGGCTAACGCAGGCTGCAAAACTTCGCCAGTTAAGCTAAAAGCCCGGATTTCGGTAACTTTAACTTGCACAATTTTACCTCTGAGTTCGTTGATATTTCCTGAGAAGAAAGTCAGACGATTACCGCGAGTCCGACCAACAAGTTGCGAGGTATCTTTGGGGTTGATATCTTCTACCAAAACTTCCTCAATGCGGTTAAGATAGCGTTGCGATCGCGCCATCGCCTTTACCGATACTAACCGATTGAGACGTTGGAGGCGATCGCTTTTCACTTCCTCGCTCAGTTGATTATCCCACAAAGCCGCCGGAGTCCCCGGTCTGGGAGAATAAGCCGCCGTATTCAACAAATCAAAGGCAATATCATCGACTAATTTCAGAGTATTTTCAAACTGTTCCTCGGTTTCGCCGGGAAAACCCACAATGGCATCCGCACTAATCGCGGCATCGGGCATATACTCCCGAATCTTCTCGATAATGCGGCGATACTTTTGATGCGTGTAGCCCCGCGACATCGCTTTAAGTACCTCGTTATCCCCGGATTGGAAGGGAATGTGGAAATGTTCGCACACCTTCGGGAGTTCCTGACAAGCCTTAATCAGCCGTTCGGTAAAATAGCGGGGGTGACTCGTCGCAAAACGAATACGCTCAATTCCCGGTACATCGTGGACGTAGTACAGTAAATCCGTGAGGGTGTGTTGGTGTCGTCCCGAATCCGTCACACCGGGTAAATCGCGACCATAAGCATCGATATTTTGCCCCAACAGCGTCACTTCCTTATAACCCTGCTGTCCCAACATCTCCATTTCAGCCCGAATTGCTTCTGGGGTACGGGATTGTTCGACACCGCGCACATTCGGGACAACGCAATAGGTACAGCGTTCATTGCAACCATAAATCACATTCACCCAAGCCGTGACGCTACTATCGCGACGGGGCTTGGTAATATCTTCAGCGATTTCGATGGCTTCAGTCGCAATGACTTGATTCCCGTCGAAAACCTGTTCGAGTAAATCCCCCAAACGGTTTGCGTGTTGCGGTCCCATCACCAAATCTAACTCCGGGACGCGACGCAGCAGTTGTTCTCCTTCTTGCTGGGCTACACAACCAGCCACAACCAGGGTTAAATCCGGTTTTTCATGTTTGCGTTTAGCTTGTCGTCCCAGATAAGAATAAACCTTTTGTTCGGCGTTATCGCGAATCGTGCAAGTATTGTAGAGAATGACATCAGCTTCGTTGGGGTCTTCTGACCATTGCAACCCCATATCTTCGAGAATACCAGCCATGCGCTCGGAGTCGGCTTTGTTCATCTGACAGCCGAAGGTGGTAATGTGGTAGCGGCGGGATGTTGCGGTCATAGTAATTTTGGGATGCGATCGCGTAAAAAAAGACTTTTTCTATCTTATCAATCTTCCCCACAATTTCGTCCGAGAAACGAATCCCTATGTTTGATGACGTTTGCCGCTATCTCAGCGAACGCTTTAGTGCCGATATCGCTTCCTGGCTGTTGGGTGAACCCATTACTCTGACTCGTCTTAGTCCCACCGAACTCTCCCTGCAACCCCTGCGGGCAGATGCCTTGATTTTGCTGCAATCAGAAAAGGTAGTTTTACACATCGAATTCCAGACCAAACCTGACCCAGAAATGCCGTTCCGTATGGCCGATTATCGCCTGCGAGTTTATCGTCGCTTTCCTCAAAAAACCATGCGTCAAGTCGTGGTGTATTTGCGACAATCTGCCTCGCCGTTAGTATATCAAACCCAGTTTGAACTGCCGAATACACGCCATGAATTTGAGGTGATTCGACTGTGGGAACAACCCGTGGATTTATTTCTCGATACGCCAGGGTTATTGCCTTTTGCTGTTTTAGCGCAAACCTCAAATCCTGCGGCGGTGTTAAATACTGTCGTTGAACAAGTGGAAACCCTCGAAAGCCGTACCCAGCAACAGGATATCGCCGCTTCTGTCGGGGTGTTATCTGGGCTAGTATTAGAGAAAAGGTTAATTCGACAGTTATTGAGGACAGAACTCATGGAAGAATCCGTTATTTATCAAGATATCCTCCAGAAAGGAGAAGCCCGTGGCGAAATCCGAGGGGAAGCACGAGGTAAAATTGAAGGCAAAATCGAAGGCAAAGCTGAAGTGGCGAGAAACTTACTCAAACTCGGTATGCCCATTTCGCAAATTGCCGAAGTGACAGGTCTAACCGTTGAGCAAATATCGCAATTACAATCTGAGTAAGGGTCAATGTCTTTGCTAAAAACTAAAAGTTGTCCGTAGCGTATAAATGCCAGCCCCTTCTTTGATTTGATTGGGATTGGTTAGGAAAACTGCCCCTGGAGTAATTGAGATATGTTCGGTCATTGGAGGGCTTCTTCAAAAAGGCGATCGCGTTCGACTCCATTCTGTAAATACTCGTAACCCTGGCGATTATTTGATACCGAGGGCAAAGCGTCAGACGAGATGGAATGCGGTACATAAATCGGTAAATCTTGAGTTTGGGCGATCGCCTTTCCTAGGGAGAATAGAGAAAAGATTGCCCACCCTACCAACAAACTCGCTGTTTTTTCGCTCGACATTAATCCGATTTAACTCACACCAAATAACTCAATCGTTAATTATGCAGAAAAAAAGCGCATTGTCCAGCTTTCAGTTAAGTTAATTTACATTGATATTTATTGATAACTCTCACCCCAGTAAAAAAGCTTTTGGGGAACTTCGATAAACATTAATAACAAACCCTAGCAGAAAAGTAGAAAAATATGCCATCGTAGAAATATCAACACAGCCACAAGACCCATCGCGATCGCGCTTTTGGTCATTTGTGGAGGAGGGTTACTTATGGTTTATCAAAAAATCTTCGTAGCGCTTGACAATGCTCCTCAAGCCAATGCCGTCTTTGACAAAGCTTTAGAAATTGCCACACAGTATCAAGCCGAATTATTACTCTTTCACTGCTTACCCATCGAACACCCAGAAGTTTCGGCTTATAGCGGTCTTCACGGCGAGAATTTGGTCAATTTCTCCCGGATGATGCAAGACCATCTTGCCAATAGTACCGAAACGACGCGAAAATGGTTAGAGGCGTATGGCGATCGCGCTAATCATGCCGGAGTCAAAACCGATTGGACTTGGAAACTCGGAGAAGCCGGAAAATTGATTTCTCAAGCCGCTAAAGCCTGGGATGCCGATTTGATCGTTATTGGTCGTCGCGGACGCAGTGGTCTTGCAGAAATGCTCTTAGGAAGCGTGAGTAACTACGTCACCCATCATGCTAATTGTTCGGTTTTGGTTGTCCAAGGTCAAAAAGATGACCCCGCGACAACTTAAAATTTTTCTCTCATTCATCATAAACTCTAAACATTGCCGTACCTCAACTCAAGTTACGGCAGTTTTTTCGTTCTTTTCCCAGATTCAAGATTATGCACGAAACTGACATGACCAAAGCTCTCATTATTACCGTGAGAGATTGGTATGAAACCCAACCCGAAAAGCCTCAAATCCAAACAATTCACCTGATTGTTGGTCAGTTTACCTGTGTTGAACCTGCGAGTCTCCAATTTGCTTTTACTGCCCAAACCCGCCATACTTTTTTAGAAAATACCCAACTCGCGATTCAAGAAACTCCCCTCATTGCCTTTTGTCATCCTTGCCAAAAAGAATATAATCCTAAAATTGGTCAACAATATGCTTGTCCCGTTTGCCAAAATCCTATGGAGGATATTCGTTCGGGACGAGAGCTAAAAATTGACCGCATTGAATATGCTAATTCCGGTCAAAACTCCACAACTTTTGAATAAGAAAAAATACTATGCACCAAACCTTTGACGCAGCCTTAGAAATTAATCTTCTTCATGCTAATCAAGCCGGAGCAGCCGCAAATCGCCAACATTTTGATGACTGGGGAATCACTTGTTTTAATATTATGAGTAGCCCCGGCGCTGGCAAAACAGTTTTACTCGAACGTACCCTAGAAAAACTCAGTAAAGAGTTAAAAATTGCGGTGATTGAAGGGGATATGACGACAGAACTCGATGCCGAACGGTTGCGACAATATGATGTCCCCGTCATTGCCATTAATACGGGGCGTTCTTGTCATTTGGACTCAAAAATGGTCAGTGGTGGGATTCACCACTTGGAGCATGAATATAACCCCGTAGACTTCGATTTAGTTCTTGTGGAAAACGTGGGAAACTTAGTCTGTCCGGCAGAATTTGAAGTAGGAGAACACCAAAAAGTTGCTTTACTCAGCGTCACGGAAGGCGAAGATAAACCCCTCAAATATCCCATTATGTTTCAAGAAGCGGATTGTTTATTAATTACGAAAACAGATTTAGCACCTTATTTGGATGTTGAAATCGAGCGCATTGTAGCAAATGTGCGTCAGATGAATTCCCACGTTACTATTATTCCTCTATCTGCCAAAACAGGTGAGGGTTTAGAGGATTGGTTTGCTTGGGTTACTCAACAAGTTGCCGCCTCTCACACAGACGCTATTTGAAGCTAAAATAACTTCTGTGTGAAAGTAGCGAAAAACAATCGGTTAAGATTGGCTGGAATCTCAATCTTGGCATTCATACAGTGAAATTTTCCTTAAAACAGGCAGTTAGCCGATCTCTTGGGGTTGGGAGGGCTGACAATAGATAGCGTAAAACTGCCTTATTTCTCTTCTTAGAGCGATCGCTATTCTGGGATTCGCAGGAATTTGAGTTGTCGCGCTGCAATATCATTACTTTCTACTTTCCTATGCGTAAACTGCATAACAGAAATGCGGTTTATGAGAAGAAAAAAGATTTTTGTATTACTTGTTACATTCAAACAACATTTTCTTGTGTAAAACACTAACGTGGCATCTAAAAAATAGTCGCTCTCAGACTAAATCCCATTGGAGAAATATATTTAAGATTTCCTTAATTTTGGGGTTAGTTGATTGTTTGTTTTTTCGCCATGATTTCTTGATTTACAGTAGTATTTTCCCAAAAAGCTATGTCACTGAACGTTGAACTGCTTGAAACAAGCTTTGGCAAGGTTAAGCCCCAAGCCAACGAATTTGCCTCTAGCTTTTACGACAACTTATTCACCACTTATCCAGAAGCCAAACCCTTGTTTGCTAATACTAACTTGGAAGAACAGAGCAAAAAACTCTTAGCTTCTTTGGTTTTAGTGGTCGAAAATCTCCGCAAACCCGATGTCTTAAGCGATGCTCTCAAAGGTTTGGGTGCGCGGCACGTTCAATATGGCGCACTTCCCGAACATTACCCCTTAGTTGGTAATTCTTTATTAATGACTTTTGAGCAGTTTCTCAAAGAAGATTGGACTCCAGAAACGAAACAAGCTTGGGTTGATGCTTATGGCGCAATTACTGAGTTAATGCTGGATGGTGCGGATTATTCCAGCGATGTCTTGAATCTCGATGCTCAAGCAATGTCCGACGAAATGAAACCCGACGCTTAAGATTTTTGCTAGGATTTTAACCCAAAGTCAAAAATCAAGTTTCTCGATTAATTTAGGGTTTAAAAATTAATATTTTTACCCTATAAAATCGCAGTCGCGCTTGTTAATCGACAGATTTTTAGGTAAATCATGACACGCCAAGCTGGCCAATCTTTCGTATCTAAAATATTTTCCTTACGCACTGCCATTATTGGCGTTGTCATTCTCCTTTTTGTTTGGTTTGGTGCAGCTTTTGCCCTCGACCAACGCAGCATTTTCTTACCCGGAGAAACTTCTGACGGTCACTATCTCTTTGAGACTGCTTGTAGTTCTTGTCATGAAGGATTTAAGCCTGTTTCCAACGAAACTTGCAATCGCTGTCACGAAGCCGAATTAGCCGAAGATGCTCACGGTGCTAAAAAGTTTCGAGATCCCCGTTGGGCAGAATTATTAACTCGTTTGGACGTGCTAACTTGTACCGCTTGTCACGAAGAACACGTTCATATGTTTGGACGAGGAGTACATCTGCAACCCGACTTATGTATGGCGTGTCATCAAGGTTTAATTGAAGGCGAATTAGCCAGTCATACGGGCTTTTCTCCGGATGGTTGTTGGACAGCAGGCTGTCATAATTTCCACGACCATCGCTCGATTTCGACGGGCTTTATTCGCCAACATATTGATGAACCGCCGATGCTACCCGAACCCGGTTTGCCCCAGCGTCTTGTAGAAGCCACAGTAGAAACCGCACCCAAACCCGATTTGAGCGACGAATTTTTGGAGGAACAATCGTGAAACCAATTCTAGCTTTAGGGTTAGCGGTACTCATCTGGTTGTATCCGGGAAGCGCCCATGCTGCCACTGAAACACAATTACAAGAAATTAATCAACAGTGGCAAAATAGCGCTCATGCTTTAGCCGAAGTTAACTGTTCGAGTTGTCATCAAGGAGAAAAAGATCGACAATTTATAGCTCAACCAACCCTCGAAAGTTGTCAGAGTTGTCATGAATTTGCAGTGGAAACTTTTGGTTGGGGAAAGCACGGTATTAGAATCCATGAAGGCTTATCTCCCCTAACCCCAGGGATGGCAACCTTGCCCATGAAAGCTGCGGCAAAAGATAAATTGATGAATTGTAACGCTTGTCACAATGTTCACTCTGTAAATACGGTACAAGCAGCAGTAGATTCCTGTTTATCTTGTCATAATGATTCCCATTCGTTGAACTACAAAAACTCGCGCCACGCTGAGATTTTTGCCGATCAAAAAGATTTAGTGCGACCCGATACTGAATCGGTAACTTGTGCAACTTGTCACTTACCCCGTTCTCAACCTGGCGAAAAAGTATTGGTTAATCATAACAATACTTATACCCTTTTGCCGCGCGATCGCATGGTCAAAGAAATCTGCCTCAATTGTCATGGCATTGAGTATTCCTACAACAGCATTTTTGATGATGAGTTAGTAGAAGCAAACTTCGACCGTCCGCCCGATCTAGAATTGGAAACTTTTGAATTAGTCCGCGATCTCGAAAAGCGCAGAACTGACCAATAACTCCAATCTTTTGGCGCTTAAATTACCCAATCTTTTTACAAGGAAATTCAATCATGTCAACTGTACTTTATTGGTGGCGTAGCTTCAAAACTAAAACAATTGCTTTAGTCGCTTTAGCCCTCACAATTTGCTTCACTGTCGTTTCTTGTGGTGGTAGTGGTAGTAGTAGTGGTGGTGAAGCCCAAGCTGCTGCGGGAGTTTCTCCTGAAGTTGTCGCTGACTATATCCACACAGTTTTACTTGCCGATCGTACCGCTTATACTAAGCACGTTGTCAACCGCTTGAAGACCCTCGAAGGTAAAGCCAAAGAAGATGGCGTAGTTCCGGCGGAAGCTACGGAAACTTGGCAACAAACTGATGGTGTGCCTCTACCCGCTCAAATGTTCCGCTTAGGGTCAGAAATTGCGGCTGAAGAAGGGAATTTTACTTATGGTTTAATTTCCCCTTGGAATATTAACGATAGCCAAGCCCCCAAAACGGAATTTGAAGAAAAGGCTATGCAGGAAGTGGTCGATACTGGCGAACCTTACAAAGATTACCAAGAAATTGGCGGACAGCAGTATTTTTCTGCCGTGTATCCTGACAAAGCTGTGGCTGAAGCCTGCGTTAGTTGCCATAATACCCACCCAGTTCACATGGAACGTTATCCCGACAAACAGTTTGAAATGGGAGATGTTATGGGCGGTATTATTATTAACTTGCCCATAGATGATGCGTAAGCCAAGTTAGTGTTACAAAGGAGGGATTATTTATCCCTCTTTTTTCTTCTAAACTAATTATGAAACCTAAATTTTCGACTCTAATTATTCTGACTTTTGTTTGCGTTGCCTTGCTGACTCCGTTTGCTTTTAGCCCAATTTATGTAGAGACATTACGGGAAGAAGCTTTTAACTTGTTGATGACATTTCAGGGAAATTTATATAAGCAAGTGACGGGTTTTATGGCGTTGGCTTTTGTTTTTCTAGAAATGGTTTTAACCGTTAGGAAACGCAGCCGCAGTTGGAAGTTTAAAATAACCCTTCCCGGTTCAATGCAATTTTGGCGCAGTCTCCATATTTTCGCGGGAGTAGGTTTACTTGCCCTGGTTTTAATTCACACCATTGGGGTTAATGGTTTGAATTTTAATGCAGTATTTTTGTGGGTTTTCTTTTTCGTGACTTTATCGGCTTTAGTGGGGGTTGTCGCAGAAACAGGCTTAGTTGAGTCACCCCAACGCTATTTTGGCTTCAAACTGGCGAAAGCTGGGAAAGTAGAGGATTCTGGACAACCCTCCGGTATTCCTAAAGGTAAACTCATTCGGGGTTTGCGATCACTCTGGTTGACAACGCATATTTTTTTAGTTAGCGTGTTTTGTGTTATGCTGGTAATTCATATTTTTCTAGCATATTACTATCAATAAACATGAAAAATATTCTAGCAAAATTGAGCGCGATCGCGTTCTTTTTCTTATTAACTTTTAGCTTAAATTCCCCCGCTTTTGCCCTATCTTTTAATAGTCCTTCTAGCCTCACCGGATTAGTCGAACTTAAGCAACTCGCCAAGCAATCTCTTTCCTACGAAACCGCCCTCGCAAACGCCAAACCTACCCTCATTGAGTTTTACGCCGATTGGTGTACCACCTGTCAAGCAATGGCTTCTACTGTGAAAGCTCTACATGACAGTCAAGGATCGCAAATTAACTTTGTCATGCTGAATATTGATGACCCTCAATGGTCAGAACAAATTCAACAATATAAAGTCAACGGCGTTCCCCAATTCACCCTCCTTTCCTCCCAAGGAGTCCCGCAAAAAACCCTGTATGGCAAAGTACCTAAAACGATTTTAGCCAATCTTTTACAGCAGTTGTAACTTCCATCTAGCTCACTATTTTCTAGTCCGCGAAGACGGACTTTGTTGTGTTAGCCCCGGATTTTAATCCGTGGGCGGGATAGCTGGATAAAGGGAGTGTCGAAACCGGATTTAGTATTAATAACATCAACGGTCTATTAATCTTAATTTCTGTATTCTCAAACATCAAGCTAATCGGGAATATTTAAAGCCCCGTTGCGCTGTAACCATTCTTTCTGCTCATCCGTCAAACCTTGAGCATCGGTAAATACCGCCCCCGTCACAATACAACTGGAAAAATCCACATTTTGCCAAATCGTATTTTCTAAATTCGCATCCTGTAAATTCGCATCCGTCAAATTAACTTCGGTCAAACGACTACCTTCTAAATTCGCTGAAAGTAAAGAGACATTACTCAAATCAACGCGAGTTAACTGGGAATTAGTTAAAGTAATACTATACAAATCAGCATCCCGTAAAATCAAATCGCTCCATTGACAAGATTTCCCTTTCGCTGCCATTAAATCGGCATTGGTCAAGTCAGAATTTGACCAAGAACTATGAGTTAAAATGGCTTTTTCTAGATTGATTTGTCGCCCCGCAATTTCCTTAAAATTGGCATCAACCAGATTCACTTCCCGTAAATAAGCATTACTTAAATTGGTTTGCAATAACTGAATACTGGTCAACTTGGCTTTAGATAAGTTGGCATTACTAAAATTCGCTGCTGTACCTTGAGCGGTTTCTAAATCTGCTTCGAGAAAATGGGCATTTACTGCGTCTAAACGATCTAACTTAGCCCCATGTAACTTAACTTTATGAGCTTGAGTTTCTCTGAAATTTGCCCCCGTTAAATTAGCACTGGTCAAATTGGCATTTTCGAGATTCGCCTTGGTAAAATTCGCTTCAGATAAATTGGCAAAAATCAAAACCGCTTTCGTAAAATCAGTTTGTTGACAAGAAGCCTGGGTAAAATTTGCGCCGCGTAAATAAGCTTGTTCAAAGTTAGCCCGGTCTAAGTTTTCTCCCTGCAAATCAATATGACTGAGTTCTGCTTCTTTGAACTGACTTCCTTGCTTTAATTGTTGGAGGAGTTCTTGAGGTGTTAAAACTGTCATTAATATAACTTCCTTTAGTCATTAAAAATATAGGTTTGACCCCTCTTTATTTAATCATTTCAGGTCAAACCTAAATATAAAATTTCTTAAAGCTTTTACCCAAATTACCCACTCATTTAGGACACTTTCACTAATACCAAATCATCCTCGGTTTTGACTTCATAACTATCTAGAGGTTTGGTCGCCGGGCCAGAAACCACTTCTCCGGTAGCGTCGAACTGAGAACTATGACAAGGACAAACAAAAAGCGTATCTTCGGCATTCCAGTCCACAGCACAGCCTTGGTGAGTGCAACGGGGATTTAACGCCGTCAGTTCCGGTTTCTGAATCACCACGATATCAGCCACTTTATCCAAAATATAGCCTTCGTTTTCGAGTTCTGTGGTTGTTCCTACCGCTTGAAAGCCATCCTCGCGCACAGAACGGTCGATTTCGGGTTCGGTACTCGCTGCGGGTTCGCTGGTGGCGGTTTCTTCTTCGCTACCATTACAAGCGGCTAAAACCAGAGGAAAGGAACTAGCCAGTATACCAATTCCTGTCCAACCTAAAAATTGACGGCGATCCATTATCTTACTCTCTTGGTTATTGTCTATTTTTTGTTGGGCTTCTTGGGAAAGAGAAAACATAACAGTTGTTATGCCCAACATAACACTTGTTATGAAAACTTTTCCCACTCCTAACGACTGCCGACTGCCGATTGCTGACTGCCCATTAGTTGCTGATAACTGCTCTTATAACGAATGGTTGCAGCCAAGACGAACAGTAAGTCTAAGCCCACAATACTGGCAACCAGCAATTCTGACCCGCCTGTGGTGAAGCCGTAACTGTGCAATCCCGTTCCCAGGACGAAGTTCACGCCGTACCAAGCCATCAGGACGGCATTAAAACAAACCACGGCGGCGACACCCATGCCAAAGTGACTCAACCAGCCCACCAAACGACCGTGAAGGGGGACGAGATAAGCGAGGAGGGCAATCAACGCCCAGGTTTCTTTCGGGTCCCAACCCCAGAAGCGACCCCAGGAGAAGTGCGCCCAAATGCCGCCGAGGATAATGCCGGTGGTGAGTAACAGAACACCGACTTGCAGGAGGGAGTAGTTCCACCCGGAAAGGTTGCGGATGCGAGTGGTGGCTTGGGGGGCAAAGAGGTAGTGACCCAGGATAATGTGGCCGATGCCCATACTGAGGGCGAAACAGGCGTAGCTGAGGGTAATGGTGGGAACGTGGATACTCAGCCAGAAGTTATCCCGGAGGACGGGGACGAGGGGCTTGATGCTGGGGTCGAGGACGGCGGGTAAACCGTCAGCGAGGAGGAGACAGACGACGGCAAGGGGGGCGGCGGCGAGGAGGTAGTATTTGGCTTTGTAGATGAGTTCAAAAATCAAGGCAAGCAGGGCAACCCCAAAGCCGACCCAAATCACGGATTCGTACATATTGGTAACGGGAGGTCGCCCGGAGATGGCCATGCGTTCGAGGAAGCCGTAGCCTTGAATCCCTAAACCGACGGTGAAGATGCCCAATGCGCCCCAGTAGAAGCTGAATTTCTCGATGTAGAGAACCCCTAGCATGAGGCAGAAGGCGACAAGATAGACTCGCCAAGCTTTGGCAAAGGGCTTGAGTTGGTAGAAGTTGACTTCTCGTTGTAGGGTGGCCGCCGGGGGATAAATTTGGGGGCTGAGGGAACGGAGGTCTTGTTGCAGTTGATTGGCGAGGAGGGCGATCGCGTCTGTATCCCCCGGTGTGAGACGATAGGTTTGGCGCAGCATCTCGTACTCGTCCACAATCGGCTTAATTTCGGCTTCTGAGTAATATTGCTGGCTGTCTTCTAAGCTGACCCAAGTGCCTTTAATCTCGTTGGGGTGAGGAATCAAGGGCAGGTTATTATCCCCGACGGTTTGTAGCATCAATGCCAAACGGTCTTCGATGGTGAGGGCTTCTTGGTCATCGCGGGTCAAGTCAAGGTCAGCGATTTGTTTTTGGCGGGCTTGTTGCACTTTTGCCCCCAAATCCGACCGCATTAGTTCGGCAAAGGTAAAGTATTTGCGTTCGGGGTCGAGGCCGATTGCGGTTTTGAGGGGGCGATAGTTAAAGAGGATAAAGGGTTCGGCATTCCAATCCCGGTCATTAAACCAGAGGGATAAATAGGTGTGGAGGGTGTCGAGTTTTTCCCCGGATTGGGGGGTATAAGTCGAACGTCCGTGAATTTGGGTTACGGTTTCGTTGGCAACGGCGTACAAAGGCTTTTTGCGCCCGTCAAGTTGGACGGCAAGGGTCTGGACGCTATCGAGGGGGTTGCTGTGGAACTGATTCAGGGGAACAATCAGGAGGGCAATACCCAAGCAGAGGCCGAGGAAGAATTTGAGTAATTTCATTTTCAGTAGTAATTAAGGGAACGTTTCTCCGAGGATTGGCTGGTTTGTTATTTGTTATTGGTCACTGGTCATACAAAATCCGCTTATTTGTCGAGTCCGCGAAGTCGGACTTTGCCCTATTAGCCCCGGATTTCAACCCGTGGGCGGGTTATTGAGAGAGACGGTGTATCGCGCACCGGATTTGGTATTTGTTATTTGTCGAGATTTAAAACATCTCACTCCCCTCAGTGGATAATTTGATGATGGGCTGCGAACATAACAGTTGTTATGACCGACATAACAACTGTTATGTATTCCTGGAACTGGCTTACTGTCTACTGCCGACTGTCTCTAAAGTGCTGTTGACTGATGCAGTAGAGACGGGGATTTGTTGCAGTTTCTTAGCCAAGGCGCGACCGTAGAACATGGTGGCAATGCCCAAGATAACGAGGGCTGAACCTGTCCAAGTGGTAGCAGTGACCCAGAGGGGTTCGCGTTTGACTTGTAGGGTGGATTGACTCAAATCGCCGGGATTCCAAGAGGCTTGGGCGATTTTCCAGCCCTGATACCAGGTGGGGTGATTCATCCACACGGCGCGATTGACGGCGGTTTCGGCTTCGGGGTCGAGAATGCGGATTTTACTCGTCCACATGGCGACGGATTCTGACCCTTCGTTGCGTTCAACGATAAAGTCATCGAGGCTAATGGCGAAGGGGAGTTCGAGGAGTTTGGGGGTGAAGGCGGCGAACATTTCACCGTTAGGGGTGTCGATGGCGGTGGGTTCTCCCCAAGGTAGCCAGGTGGGTTGCTGGTTGGGGGTTTGAACTAATAAGGCGGGTGTTCCTGGGGCTTGAGTTGCCGGGACGGGGACGACTTGACGCTGGACTTGGCCGTGAGGAATGTAGGCGGCGAGGGTGATTTGGAAGTCGGCCCAACCGGGACGAATGGTGTCTCCTGGGGCAAGATTGCCACTGCTAAAGTTGCGCGAGGATTTGGCGGCGTAATATAGCTGTTGGTCGGGGGCGGCGATGACGCGAAAGTAAGCTTCGGGTTCTGGCGTTTGGAAATTGTAAGCAATATTAATATTTTCGGCGGCTTTCCCTTCGATTACTGTGCGAACGGGAGGAATTTCCGGTTTTCCGAAGATAAACCAGCGTTCGCGACCTTGAGAAGAAGTCAGTTCGAGTTGGACGGCGGGATTGTTGAGTTCCTCGGAAGCGCTACTGGGTTGATTGTCGCGGTTGAGACGAAAATCTGGCCAGAAGTTTTTGAGGGTCAGGGTGAGATTCTCATCGAGTTTTTGGGCTTGGTTGAGGTGATTGGCAATATCGAGAGAAAGGGAGTTATTGGGGGTTTGAATCTGGAGGTTTCCCCAAGGATTTTCGAC
This sequence comes from Jaaginema sp. PMC 1080.18, assembly GCA_035968055.1. Classification (GTDB taxonomy): domain Bacteria; phylum Cyanobacteriota; class Cyanobacteriia; order Cyanobacteriales; family Spirulinaceae; genus Jaaginema. Next base: position 33,798 of record JAWQFT010000002.1, read on the forward strand.
TTGTTGTTGGGGTTGTAACAGTTGTTGCAGTTCTGATTCGGTTTGGGGTTGTAGAATTTCTAGGGTTGCTGGACCGACTGGGACTTGGCTGTAAGCGGTAGGCGCGATCGCGAGCCATCTTTCTAGTTTTTGGTTCATGGTCTCGCTATTCAAGACTAACTGAATGGCGGGATTTTCGACGGTTGCGCCTTCGGTAAAATAAACGGTTTTGACGGTGTTTTCGCTATAGTTTTCTAAGCTGAGATTGGCAATTTCTGAGGGGGTAATATGACCGTCGGCATGAATGACTACATCGGTTTTTTGCAATTCTTGTGCGGGGGTTAATACTTCTAAAACGTCCCCTTCTATCCGGATTTGATTATTAGCCCCGGCATCGGTTCGCACTAAAATCATTCCCTCTACGCCAAGGTGAATTACGGCGGCTGAACCCATAATAATTACGACTAAACCAAGGTGAGTTAAAGCAAAACCAATTTTTCTTGCGCCTCGCCAAGGATAGCGGGTTAGGGCAGAGAATGCGAGGTTTAAGGCGAGTAAGAACATTAGCGCCCCAAACCAAGGACTTTTATAAACTTCTTGTTGGACTAAACTCGAACCGACTTGGGATTCGTAGAATGTTGCCCAAATCAAAATACCTGTAATCGCGGCAAGTAAGGGAATCGCAAATTTAATTGAGCCACAGAATTTAAAAATCTGTTTGGCAAAAGCAAAATCGGGCATAGTTTATCCAGTCAACTCCGACGATGCCCTTTAAGTTATCGGCTTCAAACAAATCATTTTGTAGCCAAATTGGCAATAAAGTGTTTTGTTATGATTGTTTCGCATTTTGGTTATGTAATTTGCGAATTAATATACGGCTGCGACAGACTTTAAATGGTGGGTTACGGCGGATAGTTAGATTACAGTCATAGCAGAGGTTTTAGCCGCCTAACCCACCCTACTGGCGTGACACACCTAAAATGAGGCTATAGGTAGGGTGTCGTTAGCGCAGCGTAACGCACCGAGATACTATCATACAATTTTAGGTGTGTCACGGCACTACAAGCTGGGTAAGTCGAATAGTACGGTGGTCATGTAGCGTTCTGCCCAGGCTTCTCCAAAGGCTTTTTCGAGGACGCGGCGGGTTTTGTCGTTTTGTTGCTGTTTTGTGCAATAATAACGCTGACCTTCTAAGTATGCTGAGGCAATTTCTGACTCTACGGGCTGAGTCTGGCTGGCAAAGGAACAATGAGCTTTTAAGAAGGCGGTAACGCGAGCGAGAAAGCGTTTTTCTTCTTCGGGATTGGCAGGACGAATGAATAAGCAGAATTCTGAGAAGATATCGCCCCATTCTGGTAAGTCGCGGATTTGGGCAAAGTCGGGGGTAGGGAGTTGGGATAAGGCTTCGTGATATTCTGGGGAGAGGGTTTTATTGCTGTTGGTGGGGGAAAGATCGGCGATCGCGGCACTAATTTGACCGCGGCCTCCGACTAAATCGCAGCCAAACATGGGGAGAGGATAGCCTTCACGGGGAAACATGACGCAATGTAGAATGTCTAAATTATTGCCGACTTTGGCGAGTTCTAGGTGCATTTTGCGGAACTCTCGGCTTTGATAGCAGCAGTTTTCGATTCGCAGTTTTTCCCCTTCTAAGCGTCCTTCGATGTAACCTAAATCTTCAGGAAGGAGGAAGGGTTCGAGGTCGAGGTGGGTTTGCCAAGTGGAAACAATACTATCTGCGAGTTGTTGAATGAGGGGATGTAAATCGTTTTTTACGGAACTATCAGTTGTTGGTATCATCGTCAATTTAAAAACTTTGTGGATGACTCGTCACTGGGAATAACGATATACTGAAACAGACCCAATCTTAACGAAATAGTTGGATTTATTTACATAACATTTAGGAGCATTTTATGTTTGGTTTGGGCTGGCCGGAAGTAATTGTTATTGGTGTGGTGGCGACGTTATTCTTTGGGGCGAAAAAGATTCCGGAAATGGGAAGCGCTTTAGGGAAAACGTTACGCGGTTTCAAGGAGGAATTAGATAATCCTAGTGCTGACGAACCAGAGGAAGATTAATTAGGAAAAAACCCCAGTTGATTTGGGGTTTTGCTATTTTGCTCAATTTTGTTTCCGTTCGATTTGACTGTTTTTCTGGGCTTTTGATAGCTTTTAGCCATCGTTTTCTAAGGCATCAAGTTGTAATTTAACGGCGTTGATATAACTTGTATTTTGGCGAGTTTCGGGGCTAAGTTTACCAGCAGCGATCGCGGTTTCGACTAAACTTTCGGCGGTAATGCGATTGGCACGAATGCCACTGACAAACTGGGTATAACCCCCAATGCCTCGTTTGGAAAAATAACCGCGATAGCCTAAAGAAACTAAATTAAAAGGCGTGGTTTGCTGCCTTGCCATCATGGTGTTTTCTCGGTTGACAGCAATGGTAGGATTAGCTTTGACGACGGGGGAGGCGATCGCCATTAATAAAATTAACGAAGTAAGATTAAAGACTAAATGTTTCACGATTAATACCTCTCAGACTCAGAACTTCATTGCTTTAAGCATCCCTTGTATTCCTGAGAAAGCCCTAATGAAGGGCTGAGTCTAAGTTAAATCTCACCTAAGAAGGGGTTAAGACTCAACTGAAAAAATCCTGAGAAAGAGCCTTGAGAATCAATTGAAAAGCTTAAAAAAACTTAATCCGGGGAAAAATCCACTAAAATAACAACCATTCTCCGAGATTTTTCGTGTTAACTTTTGTAAATATATCCCAGCGATTGACGATCGCGATCGCATTGGGAAGAAATCAAAAGTAATTGCTAAGATCATCGCTTTTTTGTGTGGAAGAGGAGTTTTTTTGCTTAACTCATGAGTCAATCGTCTAATTCTTCATTTTCTCTGCCAATTTCTCGCCGTACCGCCCTTAAAATTATGGGAGCAACAGCGATAGGTGCTGGCATTGGCTATTCTCGCTTTGTCAAACCCGAACCTACCCTGCATCAACCGGATAATCTCGATCTTCCCCGTCGTTTATCTCGTTCCCAAAAAGTTGTGGTGGTGGGTGCAGGATTAGCAGGACTCGCTTGTGCTTACGAACTCAGCCAACGGGGATTTGAAGTTACACTACTCGAAAAAGCGCCGCAACTCGGCGGTAAAATCGCCAGTTGGACGGTTAACGTCGGGGACGAAACATTCCGCATGGAACACGGCTTCCACGGCTTTTTCCCTCAGTATTACAACCTCAAAAGTATTGTCAGCGAACTCAGCATCGAGCAAAATTTTAAATCCCTAGATTTTTATTCTCTCGTATTTCGCGATCGCAGTACCTACGACCCCGAAGTATTCCGTCCCAGTCACTCAGCATTTCCCTGGAATATTGTCGATTTAGCGATTTCTTCCCCCAATCGCTGGCAATGGGGCATTAACTTGGCGAAAATTAAGCATCTCCAAGTTTTTCATGCCATTACCGGCTTTAAAATCCCCCGTACCTTCAAAAACTACGACAGCATCAGCGTTGCAGATTGGGTGGATAAAGACTTTCCCCAGGGCTTGTATGACTTGTACTTCCTGCCTTTTGCCAAATCTAGCCTAAATGCCCCAGATTTACTCAGTGCCGGGGAATTATTGCAGTTTTTCCACTTCTACTTCTTTGGTAATCCCGAAGGCTTGGCTTTTAACGGCACAGTAGACGATATGGGGACAAGTTTAGTCAATCCTATCGCCGCCGCAATCGAGCGCAATGGTGGGAAAATCATCCCAGAAGCCACCGTGAGCGAGATTAAGAGCGAAAATAATCAAATTGTGTCGTTAACCTACCAAAAAGGCGATTCTCAGACCGATGTTCCCTTTTGGATCGAACGCAACGATCTCCTCAGCAATGAGGATACCCAATATTACGGAGCGGGCGATCGCGTATATCTGGCGCAAGACGACGACAAAGCCCTCTCCCTCACCTGTAGTCACCAAGGCTGTACCGTTCAACGGCAAGAAAACGGCGAATTTATTTGTCCTTGTCACGGCGCAAGATATAATCGCGAAGGCAAAGTCCTAAACGGCCCGGCTAAACGGGATTTAGCGCGTTTTGAGGTCGAAAATCGCACTGATGACTCAATTCAACTCGTAGCAGCCAATCCCACCCCACCCGAACAGCAAGAAACCATCGAAGCGGATTACTACTGCATCGCAGCCGATGTTCCGGGGACTCGTCATTTGTTTAATCTCATCCAGGGTGATGTTAACCCCGAAATCACGCAGCAAGTAGCAAATCTCGCGGTTTCTGACCCCTTTGCGGTAGCCCGTTTTTGGTTTGACCGAGATTTCGAGTGGGAACACAGCAACTTTGCCTCCCTGTCTGGTTATGCGTTGACAGACAGTATCACCCTCTACCACCGCATCCAAGAACAGTTTATCGCTTGGTCGCAGCGTACCGGAAACAGCGTCGTTGAGTTGCACGCTTATTGTTACAAAGAAGCCGAGTTTCCCACCCAGGAAGCCCTGCTGACGACCTTTGAACAAGAACTGTATGAAATCGTCCCGACTTTACAACAAGCCACTTTGTTACACCGGGAACTCGTCAATCAGAAAAACTTTTCCGGCTATCCCCCCAATAGTTACGCGAATCGTCCTGAAACTGCGAGTGGTATTCCTAACCTCATGTTTGCGGGGGATTGGGTAAAAATGCCTTTTCCTTGCGGCTTGATGGAACGGGCTGTTACCAGTGGTTTACTTGCGGCTAACGCGATTTTACATGAAGAAGGTTTGCAAAGGCGATCGCTCCTCTCGGTTAATCCAGAGGGAATATTGAAGATTTAGTTGTTGGTTGTTGGTTATTTGTTGTTGGTTTGTAGTAAGTTTTTAGCCCTTGCCTAAGTTATTAGTTGTTGACAGAATCCCTTAATTGCTATAGTTATTCCAATTAAGAATGAGACAAAAAAATCGCCTGAAATTCTGTAACTGCATAGAGAGGTAAAATAGCGTAAAAGCCAGGAAGCATAATGGATGTAGAATTACAGATACTCAAACATTTGCCCAGAGATGCCTGTTCCACAGTATCCTTCGTAGGATGAATATATGGACGCGATAACAACTGTTATGTTGAACCCCAAATTACCCAGATTGAACCTTTTGGGGAATCCCTAAAACTAAACCAAGGTAGTGACGTGACACACTTTAATTTGTGCGATAGTCACTACCGCCAAAATGCTTGTATTTCGGTGCGTTACGCTGCGCTAACGACACCCTACTTATAGCCTCATTTTAGCTGTGTCACGACAGTAGACTGTTGCCAGAGGATGCGAGCGAGGATTTTAGCCACATTGAAAGCATCGTCATGACCGCGATGGTGCGTCCCTTCTAGGGGAATTTCGAGGAGTTCGAGGGCTTGAGCCATACCGACTTCATGCCGTAACCCCAAAACCATCGCGACCAAAGTTTTGACATTGAGATGGCGATCGCTAAAAGGATATTTCACACTAAAAGCCTTACACTGTTTAACAAATTTGTGGCGATCGTATTCCCCGTAACTCGCCCACATACGGCGATAGGATTGGTGTTGACTGCGTAAATAGTTACAAGCTTCGCGAAAAGAAACCCCCGCATCTACTTGGGCTTGAGTCAGAGTCGTTAACTCAGTACAAAAAGCGCTGACTTGCGATCGCGTTGGTCGTACTAAAATACTTTCTTTAGTCAACGGCTGACGCTGTTTGAGATCGAGGGGAGAAAGGCCAATTTCGATAATTTCTCTCTCTTCACCAAGGGGGGGTTGTCCGCGCCAACAAGTCGCTTCTAAGTCAATGACTAAAATACAATCGAGTAATACGGACATACCCCTAATTGACGATAAATTTAACCGAGTTCGGAATCAGAAGTTGGCTCGGTGAGTAAGGTTTCCAAACGGTTTTTCGACCATTGTTCTGTCGGATAAGCAACAGCTTCGATAGAAGACAGCCGAATCAACCAAGTGGTGCGCTTGTACAGAGTATCTTCAAAGTCTTCCTCCTCCGATACCGATAAAGCGAGAATTTCAATAAACTCTGCATCCAAATGTAAGGGGATACCTGCATAACTATCATTATTCGTTTCAATCCAGACTTTACTTCCTTGTTGTAGGGCTTCTTCCAAACGCCAGCCGAGTAAATTGCTTGAGCGTTGTGTTCGTCGAGATTGCCAGAGTAACTGTTGGAAGAATTTGAGAAGTTTCTGCATTTTATGGCCATCCTCAGAAAGAAAGGGCATTTGGATATAAGGAAATTTTCCACTACCATGTTCCTATTTCAAGTTCCCTACTGGCAAGTCATTGCTCGGAATTTTTGAAAATTGCGATCGCGACTGTCCCAGACAAGGCCTCCCATCAACCGTCCTGTTTGCGGACATAAACGCAGTGACGAATGCCTTGAGTTAAGGGTAAACTCAACTGGACAACTGACTCAAGCGTACCGCCGTATTGTAATGCAGTCCGAGAAACTTCTTGAGCTTCGGCGGCACTCCAGCGACCGCGATATAATACGGCAACTCCCCCCGGTTTGAGTAAAGGCAATGTGTAAGCCGTGCAATTTGCTGCCGTACTGACTGCTCGTACCAAAGCCACATCCAGCGACCAATCTTGGGGGTTGAGAGCCTCAGCGCGGACGGCAAGGGGGGTAACTTGGGTCAAGCCCAATTCTGCGACGAGATGGTCGAGAAAGGCAATTTTCTTGCGGGTAGAGTCGAGGAGGGTAACATAATCTTGAGGACGGGCAATTGCTACAGGAAGCCCCGGAAAACCTGCCCCCGTTCCAATATCAACAACAGTCTTAGACTCCTCAGTATTTAACCAAGGAGCAATCCCACTCAAAGAATCCCACAAATGCTTTTCCCAAAAGGCAACTGGATCGGTAATGCGAGTTAAATTCAGGTGTTGATTGCCCTGTAAAATACCTTCATACAAACGCTCAAATAAGACTTTTTGGGTACTATCTGGCTGCCATTGCAGCGTTGCTTGCCAAATTTCCTCAAAATCGGGTAATTGCGTCGGCGGTTGAGCTTGCATGAAATCCTACGCCAAAATGCGATTATAAGCTGAATGAGACTTTAATTCTTGCGGTTCAACTGCTGTAATGCAACCTTCTTGAATCCGCCAACAGCGATCGGCAATCTCAATCAATTCTCCCGCATCGTGGGTCACAATTAACAGCGTCCAGTGGTCTTTGAGTTTCGCCAAAAGCCGCACTAACTGTTGGCGCATCGACCAATCTAACCCCGCCGTCGGTTCGTCTAGCATGAGTAAATTGGGTTGACGGATTAATTGTACCGCAAGGGCGAGACGGCGTTGTTGGCCGCCACTGAGGAAATGGGGCGGTGTATTGAAGGATAAATGGTCTAAACCCACTTCCTGTAGGGCATTACGGACAGCTTCGCTTGTTAATTCGGGGTGTCCTAGGCGCAATTCTTCGAGGAGGGTACTGCCGCAGAAATGACGTTCGGGAAACTGAAATACCAAGCCACCGAGCATTTGTAAATCCAGGGAAGTGAGTTCTTGTTCTCCCCAATAGATACGCCCTTGGGTGGGTTCTGCTAAACCAGAGAGGATTTCGAGGAAAGTCGATTTTCCCGAACCACTTGGACCAACGATTAAGCCTAGTTCTTGGGGAGCAAGTTGCAGGTTGAGGTTTTTGAGAATGGGGTTGGGAGTTGCCGGGGGGTGATAAACCAGATTTTTCAGATAAAGCATCTTTTTCAGTTATCAGCGATTAGGGGGCAGTAGGTCTTGGTTTTTGGGCAGTCGGCAATCGGCAGTCGGGGGATTTTCAGTTACCAGTTACCAGCGATTAGGGGGCAGTAGGTCTTGGTTTTTGGGCAATCGGCAATCGGCAGTCGGGGGGAGTGGGATAAATGCCTCTCCAAAGATGTCAGAAATTTGGGCTCTTTGGGGTTACTCTAGAATAAGCTCAAAGTCAGACTATATTGGGGTTTCAACCTTAAAAGGTGGATTTAAGTTTCTGGAGAGTCATCGGTTGTTGGGCAATGGTAAAACGGTTAATGACTGATACTGAGGGCGATCGCGCTTCACTTTTTTTTGACCTTAACATTTTTTGGGTTCGTCTGCTGTGGACGCGATCGCGTTGAGGCAGGTTAATCGATCAAATACATGGGTTTTCGTAGCAAACGGCGATCGCCTTCAAATACATTTAAGTACATTGAAGCACTTGTGCTATTTTCTGACCAAGATACAACGTAGGTATAGTTGCCATTTTCCCAAGTAATACCGCGTCTACCGCTATCTCGCCACCCTGTACCATACTTGAGACGAATACAGTTTCCCCGCGCATCACAGCCGTAATAGACTTGGCCTTCTGTGTCATTCGCACTCAGAGTAATTGTAAACTCACCCGCACGGTAAGTATCTGCTGAAGCGGGAGTCGCCGCTACTGTAACGACTAAAGCGGCTGTCGCGATCGCGCTTCCGTAACCATACCATTGATTCAACATGAGTTTTTCTCACTAAACTTGTTGTTTCTACTGTAGTTTCAAGTCCAAATTGAAACACGAACTCAATTTATCTGATATTGCAGCGCCTGTAAACTTATCTAAATCAGGTTTATTTAAACTTTAAATCTGTTTCACAAATTCAACAAAAATTCAGTGAAATTACCCAGAAGGAGCGCATTTCGACCCAAACAACCAATAACCAACAACAATTAAGCATTCAAAAGTTGTGCCGCAAACTGTTGACATTTTGCTCGAATTAAAGGTAAATCTCCAGTTAATAATTGTCCCGCTTCCACGACTTTAATCCCATTAATAAAACTGTAATCAACCCGATCCACTTGACAGAAAATCAACGCCGCTACGGGGTCAGCTAAAGTTCCAACAAACTGAGGGCGATCGCAATTTACCGCAATAAAATCCGCCGCCATTCCCGGTGCAAGGTAGCCAATATCATCGCGTCCCAATACCCTCGCACCGCCTCTGGTGGCAATTTCTAGCACTTCGCGAGCCGTAATCGCTCCAGGGTCTTCGTCCTTAACTCGTGCCAGCAAAAAGGCAGTACGGGCTTCGTGGAGGAGGTTAGAGGCATCATTAGAAGCCGCCCCATCAACGCCAATCCCCACCGGGACGCGACGATTCAGCATTTTGCGGATAGGTGCAATGCCACTGCCTAAGCGCATATTACTACAGGGACAGTGAGCGACTCCGGTTCCCGTATCGCCAAATTTTTCGATGGCGCGATCGCCTAATTTAACACAGTGAGCGTGCCAGACATCCTCCCCTAACCAACCCACCGAGGCAGCATAATCTTCGGGCATTAAGCCGAAAGTTGCCAGACTATATTCCACATCCCCCTTGTTTTCAGCTAAGTGAGTGTGTAACCGAACCCCTGGATAAGCCCTCGCCATTTTTGCTGATTCTCGCATCAAATCTGTAGATACCGAAAAAGGCGAACAAGGCGCTAAAACCAAGCGCAACATCGCGTAACGGCTGTTATCGTGATAGGTTTCAATGAGTCTTTGGGAATCCTGTAGAATAGCGGCTTCGGACTCCACCAAACTATCGGGAGGTAAACCACCATTACTTTCCCCCACGCTCATGCTACCGCGACTGGCATGAAAGCGAAATCCCAAAGACGCGATCGCCCGAATCTGATCGTCCAGGGTACAATCATTTGGAAACAAATAATGATGATCGCTGCCTGTCGTACATCCCGACAACATCAACTCTGCTACCGCCATCTGAGAACTGTAATACATCCCCTCCGCCGTCAAATTCGACCATAAGGGATAAAGGGTTTGCAACCAGCCAAACAAATCGCTATTTTGAGCCGCAGGAATTACCCGCGTTAAAGTTTGAAAGAAATGATGATGAGTATTAATTAAACCCGGTAAAACAATATGCTTATCGTGTAAATCTAAAACTTCATCCGCTTCAGTCGCCAACTCTGCTGTAGTCCCGACTTGCTCGATAATATTATCCCGCACCAACAACGCCCCCGATGCAATTTCGCGGCGATTGTCATCCATTGTTACCAAGGTATGAATATTTTTAACCAGTAAAGTAGCCATAATTTTTTACAGTACATAAATTAATTGATTGGTAAACTCCTGCACGTAGCGCCATAACCGTTCTATAAAACTTACTCAAACCAACAATCGCAGGTTCAAAGCTCTCTCCTAATTCTTAAGATCAATGACTAATGAACGAGGACAAACGATAATAATAAAGACATGGCTGGCTATCGAGGAGATATTGTGCTGCTATCGAAAGGCTTTGAAATCGAAATGTACACGGGTACGCCGGATGGTGAAATTGTCGGCTTGTCCGATCGCATTGTGCGGGACTTAGACGGTTTTGTCCGCGAACCCGATGCTCGTAATGTAGAGTACACTACTGCGCCTTATTGTAATTACGAGCGCTTGTTGTGCGCGCTATTACGCCCCCGCAAACAGTTGAGAGATTATCTCAAACAGCAAGGAAATTATACGTTAATTCCAGGGAGTACATTATCTTTGGGGGGGAGCGATCGCTTTATCCGTTCCGATCCCCAAAATCCCTATCACAGCTATATCGAACAAACTTATCACACCCAAGTTGTAACGGCCAGCGTTCATATTAATCTGGGTATTAGCCATCCAGAGTTATTGATGCGGGCTTGTCGTTTAGTGCGCCTGGAAGCCCCGTTATATCTAGCGCTGAGTGCGGCTTCTCCTTTCCTCGATGGCCAGCCAACAGGAAATCACTCCAGTCGTTGGGCTGTATTTCCCAAAACCCCAGAGATTGTACCCTTGTTTGAAAGTCACCAGCACTTTATCAACTGGACAGAGCAGCAACTCGCTCAGGGTACAATGCAGAATGTACGTCATTTGTGGTCAGCAGTCCGTCCCAATGGCGATCGCCGTCCTTATTGCCTCAATCGCCTCGAACTCCGCATTTGCGACCTAATTGACGATCCCATTGCTTTACTGGCTGTTACCGCCTTTATTGAAGCGCGTTTGCTGCAACTTTTCGCCGACCCTACCCTCGATCCTTTACAACAAAGTCAGCTTTCCCCAGCAGAATTGGTGGCATTGAGCGATCGCAACGAAATGGCCGCAGCGCAAAGTAGTCTAGATGCCACTTTACATCATTGGCGCGACGGTCAACCGCTCCAGGCGCGAGCTTGGATTAACTCACTCTTGGATGAAGTTGTCCCCATCGCGAAAACCCACGGCTTTAGTTGCTTTCTTTCTCCTCTCAAGAAAATTTTACGGGAAGGCAATACTGCTCAACAATGGCTCGGACTTTATCATCAAGGCTTGACTCCCGCTCAAATTCTGCAACAGGGCATTCAAAAGACCGCAGATCGAGAGCATGATTTAGAAGATAAGTTATGCGAACCGATAGCAGCTTAAAGCTGATTATGGCGGCGATTGGATTGAGCCGGAGTCAAGATGTAATTTTCTGCTTATTTTGCCAAAATGCCTCAAATTGTTCTGGTTAATCCTGAAATTCCTCCGAATACGGGTAATATTGCCCGAACTTGTGCTGCGACTGAAACAGAGTTACATTTAGTTGCGCCTTTGGGGTTTGAATTGAGCGATCGCTACCTCAAACGAGCAGGTTTGGATTACTGGCCTTATGTGAAACTGCACCAACACGACGACATCGAGCAGTTTTATCGCTATCGACAACAACAGGGAGGGCGTTGTATTGGGTTTAGCGTGCGGGGCCAAAAAAATTACACCGAGTTTCGTTTTCGCGATCGCGATTGGTTACTCTTTGGCTGTGAAACCCAAGGACTCCCCCCCTCAGTCCTAGCGCAATGCGATGAAACGGTATATATTCCCATGAGTCAGAGTCAAGTCCGCAGCCTTAATCTTTCTGTGAGTGCGGCCATTAGCTTGTTTGAAGCCCGTCGCCAATTGGGTTTATTGGCGTAAATTCCTCGATTTTGCCAATTTTTCCAGCCCGATGATAACTTTCGATAATCTTTATTATCAGTAAAACTTAAGCAAGTAGGACAAAAATCCGTCAACGAATGATGGTGACTTAGATTTAAGCCTTGAGGCGATCGCGCTTCCCACCTCTCAGATAAGAAATTCCTATGAAAGAGCCGCAAATCGGGGTACAAGCTTACCAAAACCTTAAATATCAAGGGTTTTAGACAGGAAATGCTCAATATTTTTCGTGGAGAGACCGATCTTTGTCTTGCAGATTTGAGCGAATATGATATACATCTAAATATCTTGTGCTGGATTTCCGGGAATCTTTTCTCAGTCTAAGTATGATATTCCTGTAAACTAGCAGAAATAAGCTCAAGTGGTCGCTAAAATCAGCAGCCATTAGGTCTAAAAAAAGGGGTAAAGCATCAGTAATCGCAAACTACAAGATTTTCTTATCAAGATTAGCTTGTAGAAATTAAAAAAGCAGAGTAATCTAAGCTAGATTACTTAAAGAAAACTTACTGTCAGTGATTCGAGTCACCGCCCGGTTGTGATAGTCCAAATAATTCTTGAGGGAACGAAATAAACTATGACAGACAAGGCGATGTACGGCTCATTACCAAATAGGAGGTCGTTGTTGAAACGCTCACTCACACAGAAACAAACACCCGTGTCTCCCCATTTGGCAGATACCCTTACCACCAGTAACAAAACACCTTATACTCCCTTGGAAAATACAGGCAAACAAACCAATTTAGAAGGTATGCGTCGTTCGCGTTCTTCGACTCTGTTGAGTCTGGCAGCTCTCTCAATGGGTGCAACGGCTGGCGTATTGCTGTCAAGTCACGGGAAAGAAGCCAAAGCGACGGAAACGAACTTAACCCAACCCCTACCTTCAGAAGCAACCGTAAACCCTTACGTTGCTGTAGCTGTAGATGAGGCAGTTGTTTCGCCAACGCCAGTAGCTGCGACAACACCGCAACCTGAAATCATCCCTAACACAGCCATCGAACACACAATCGCAAGCGGCGATACCCTTTGGACATTGTCCGAAGCCTACCAAGTTCCGGCAGGCGAAATCGCCACATCCAATGGGATGAACGACCAGGATATCCTAGAGCCTGGCAGTAGACTTACAATTCCTCGCGATCGCCAGTCCCTGCTAACCGCCACAACCTCAGATGCGCCAGCAGCGACAGAAACTCCTGATTTTGCTCCTATTGCCGTTACTACCAACAAATCCGAACAGCCCAAACTAGCGACAGACGAAGCCCTAGAACTAGCCAACGCTGACACCAAACTCCGCAGCAAACCTACACCCAAAGCGATCGCGTCTAGCGACAGCAATACACTATCTTCAGACCATACCGGGGAAATCGACACAACTGCGGCAACTCCCGAAGTGGCAGTCACGCAACCCGTTGACATCGAAGTTGAAACCTCCAACCTTGGCAGAACCAACAACTTCCAAGAACCCATCGTTATCCCCGTACCGCCGCCTCAAACCTCAACGGCAGTAACAGCCACCCCCAATCCCCTAGAAAGCGAAGCGGTGACCCTGGAAGTTCCCGAATCCAACAGCAACGACGTTGTTGTGATTGCGGAAGACAACACCAACAACACCCTCGCCAATCCACAGCTACTCGTTCCTGCCAGCGAAGCCGCCCAAGTTTATCGAGTGCAATCTGGCGATACTATTGATGAAATTGCCCTACGGTATGGTGTATCGCGATCGGACTTAGCAGAAGTCAATCATCTCAACGATCCCCACCAAATCAAAGTCAATCAAGAACTAAGAATCCCGCAACCGCAATCGCTTAATCGCGAGCGCAATCAGTACGAAGCTTTAATTCCCAATACCGAACTTGCCCCTGTCAACATCGAAGTTGAAACTTCAGAGCAAGCTGATAATGTAGTTGTTCCCACCAACACCCTCGTTGCTCAAACCGTTGATACTGTTAGCAACTGGCAACCCATTTCAGTTTCTAACTCGGAAATGCCCGTAGAAACCGAAGCGAGCAGCAGTGTTTCCAGCAACCATTTCGATCGCTTGAAAGCGGACATCGAGCGGATGCGCGAAGAATACCGTAACGAGCGTCGCAGCAACACCCAACCCGCAGAAACAGCCTTAGAAAACTTATCCGGTTCTCGTTCTGCAACTTCCCCGACCACCGTAGCCACGGCAGTGGAAGAAAGCAATCCTGAATGGCAGACCGATAGCAACAACGGTGTTATTGAAGTGCGCGTCGAAGACCGCCGCCAAACTTTAACTGCGCCACAGGTACAAGTCCAACCCCAAGCTCAATCTTTGAGCAGTTCTAACACCTCGGTACAGGTTGCTTCTGCACCCACCAACCCCAACGCTTACAATCCCTTCGTCAATCCCAACGGTCAACAAGTCGAGCCAAACCTGCCTCCCCTCTCCAACCCAGAGGATTATCTTCCCGATAGCTTACCGCAGTTCAATGGTTACACCTGGCCGGCAAAAGGGGTTCTGACTTCTGGTTACGGTCGTCGTTGGGGTCGGATGCACCGAGGAATTGACATTGCCGGACCCACAGGTACTCCTATCGTTGCCGCAGCCAGTGGCGAAATCATCTCTGCGGGCTGGAACTCTGGTGGTTATGGCAACTTAGTTGATATTCGTCACCCCGACGGTAGTATGACTCGTTACGCTCACAACAGTAAATTGTTGGTACGCAAAGGTCAGTGGGTGGATCAAGGTCAGCAAATTGCCTTGATGGGTAGCACGGGGTATAGCACCGGGCCTCACCTCCACTTTGAAGTTCATCCTGGCGGTCGCGGTGCAGCTAATCCTATGGCTTACTTGCCGGGTCGCTAAGACAGAATAAATTGCTAACATTGCTTTATCCCCTCAATGTTGAGGGGATAATTTTTAGGTATTCTTCTTGAGGTCGAAGAGTTCTTCTCGGAGCGATCGCGGATTGTACCCTAAACTATAAGCTCTCGAACTATCGAGGGTAACATTGGGAGGACGGGGCGCACTCATTTTGACATCTTGCTGCTGACAGGGTTGAATTAACTCTTGAGGCAAGTCAAAAACTTCTGCCATCAGTAAGCCAAAATCATAACGAGATATGACTTCTTTGCCACCGAGGTGCAGTAATCCTGGGGCTTGCTCTAAGGCGAGTAATAAGCCTTGGGAGGCGGTTTTGGCGCTGGTAACGGAGCGGTACTCGTCTGCGAACAAACGCAGGGTTTCGCCTTGTCTGAGTGCTTGGAGAAAGCCTTGGAGAAAACTGCCAGATGTGGGAGAAGCTTCCCCAAACATCAACGGCATTCGACAGACAACGGCTTGGGGATGACGTTGTAAAACCCGTTGTTCGGCAATTGCTTTATGTTCGCCGTAGATGCAAATGGGGGAGGGGCGATCGCCTTCGTGATAAGGTGGATTGAGTCCATCAAACACCAAATCCGTTGAAGTAAAGACCAAAGGAATTGCTGACTCTGCACACCAAGACGCGATCGCCTCAGAAACGCTAACATTCATTAGGTACGATTCATCGGGATGGGTTTGACAGTAATTCGGCTTGGACGCAGCCGCGAGGTGAATCACGGCATCAGGTCGAATTTGCGCGAAAGTTTGTTGGGATTGTTCCCAGTTCCGCAAATCTAGCTTTACAGTCGTAATGCCGGGAATTTGCACGGTATTCGTCCAAGTTGTGCCGTAAATCTCCCACGCACTGTGAGCGATTTGACACAAATTCCATCCCAGAAAACCACTCGCACCCGTTACTAAAAGCTTACCCACAGTTTTGATCTGTCCATCGTTGTGCTTCACTACCCAAGATAGCCTGCGTCGTGCAGAACACAGACAACTTTGGTCATCTCTCGCTAAAATTGCCGTCAATTCCTGCCGAAAAAAAGCCATGCAGACTTCAATTCTTCAACATCGTACTAAAATTGTCGCCACTATCGGCCCTGCGAGTAGTTCTATCAAGATCATTCGCCAAATGGTAGAAGCTGGCATGAATGTTGCCCGTTTAAACTTCTCCCACGGCAGCTATGAAGACCATGCTCGCACCATCGAGGTTTTGCGTTCGGTTTCGCGAGAATTTGACGCGCCAATTACCTTATTACAAGATTTACAAGGGCCCAAAATCCGCGTCGGTAATCTGCCCAATGATGGCATTCCCCTGGCTGAAAATGAACTGATTACGTTAGTTCCCGTTGAGGAGTATCAGCAGCAAGCCAATACTGTCGGTATTGATTACCCTTATTTAGCCGCAGAAGCCAAAATCGGGGCGCAAATCCTCCTGGATGATGGCTTATTAGAGTTACAGATTCACGAGATTGAAGGAAATGCCGTACATTGTCGCATCGTGGAGGGAGGGGTACTCAAAAGCCGTAAAGGGGTGAATCTTCCCAGTTTGGAAGTGCGCTTGCCTTCAATGACAGAAAAAGACAAAAAGGATTTGAAATTCGGTATCGAGCAGGGAATTGATTGGGTTTCCTTGAGTTTTGTGCGAAAAGCCGAAGATATTCGCATTCTCAAACAGTTTCTCAAAGAACATGGGGCAGAAACAACCCCCGCGATCGCGAAAATCGAAAAACCCCAAGCAATTCATAACCTGAAAGCAATTATCGCTGAAAGTGACGGCATTATGGTTGCCAGAGGAGACTTAGGGGTAGAAATGAGTCCCGAAAAAGTCCCGATGTTGCAAAAGCAGATGATTCGCTTGTGCAATCAACAAGGAATTCCCGTCATTACTGCCACCCAAATGCTCGATAGCATGATTCACAATCCCCGTCCTACTCGTGCAGAAGCCAGCGATGTTGCCAATGCGATTATCGACGGTACGGATGCGGTAATGTTGTCTGGGGAATCGGCTGTGGGAAAATTTCCCGTCAAAGCCGTGGGGATGCTGGCTAAAATTGCGGCTGGGATTGAGCCTGAAGTTGAGTTTACCAACTATCCCCCCGCCGAAAGTAGCACAACTCACGCCCTCAGTGAAGCCCTCAACACAATTGATAAAATTGTTAAACTGCGCTGTATTACTTGTTTTACTACTTCTGGTTATACCGCATTTTTAGCGGCGGCGGAACGTCCTACAGTTTCGGTCATTGCTTTTACCCCCAGTCGCGATGTTTACCACCGTTTAAACTTAGTTTGGGGTGTCAAACCTTTACTGATTGACCCGGTTTCAGGCCCGTTAGAGGCGTTGATTGAGCAAATGATGAAGATGCTACAAGAGCGTCAAATTGCTAAATTAGGAGATAAAGTTTTAGTGCTAGGAGGAAGTCCTGTTCAGAAATCTCGCGGTACAAATTTCCTAAAAATTCATACGATTGGGGAGTAATTTCACCCGAAGGATTATTAAGGAATTAACAATTAGCTATGGGGCAAGAAACGACTAGCATTTTAGAGAATAATGACGAGCAGTTAGCGATCGCGACTTGGGAGATGCAATGGCATTTTATCTATTTGGCACTCATTTTACTAGCGCATCTAGGATTCAATCTGTATGTGCTTTGTGTCGGTTTACTGGCTTGGGGAGGAAGGGGAAATTATCTACCGACAGTTTCTACAATTATTTTATGTTTAATTATTCTTTTTATAGTGGCTTTGTTTCCTTATCGAGAATGCTTTTATTTCGATAAGAAAGCCAAGACCGTGACTTGCAAAACGACTTATTTTCTACAACTGAGTCGGCGCGATCGCGTCCTTTGGCATTGGCAAGCTGCTGCAACAATTCCCCTAGATTTCATTCAAACAATTAAGATTGTTAGAACGAAAAACGATCGATATGCAGTCATACTTTCTCAAGAAAAAGCGCAGAGTTTTGCACGACATTTGACTTGTCAATCAGTTTATACAATTCCCCTAAAATCGCAGTCAAAAAGCGCGATCGCCTCTCCGCTCAAAACTATCAGTCTTTATCTCTGGGCAGAAGCCAAAACTGCAAAACTGCAAAACTGCAATGCAGTGAGTTTGAAAGCCGTTTATGTTGATACTTGCACAGAAATTGTTACTGCTTTGCTAGCAATTTGCGAGCAGCCCATTGTCGAGATTTTTCAAAGAAATTATCCAGAATGGACGCAAACTAAAGCCGATCTCAAACCCATTCAAAACTGTCTTGAAATTCTCAAAGAAAAACAAATACAAAGCAGTCTTTATGTCGTTAATCGTAGCGGCAGTATAGTTAACGTCAGTTCGGGTTAAGTCTGGATTCGTTTTTTCAAATTAGCTTAGGTTTATGGGGGAACGAGGGCGAAGAAACAAAGCTTTTGTCCTTCCCCTCTCGTCCTAATCTACGAACCCACCGAAGCCGCAGAACGACGACGGCGCTTGGTAACACTGCGAGTGGGTGTTGTGGGTTGTTCGGGAGTTTGTAACAAGAAAACTAACAACGGACGCGATCGCAATTCGCGACGAGCCAAACGTTGTAAACTGCCTTCTAGATCGGCTTGAATTTTATCCCAATCAACATCGTTATTATTGCCGGGATTCTGTTCCTTGACCAAATTACTCAACCGTCGTTCAATATTCCGCACGACTAATTGATGGAACAAAGAACGCTCTACTGGCGTGACTACCCCGCGTAAATGAATCTCCGGTTCAGCCAGCAAGCGCAAATGCCAATCTACCGCCGCCGCGATCGTAATTACGCCATCTTCTGCCAGTTGTTGGCGTTCTTTCATGACATCGTGATGGACGACACCGGAACGGTCTACCAACTCAATTCCCGAAGGAACGCGATCGCCTACCCCAATACTATCAGCCGTCAGTTCCACAATATCGCCGTTGTTGATAATCACCATATTTTCGGCGGGAATGCCCATATCTTGCGCCATTTTGGCGTGTTGCACCAGCATCCGATGTTGACCGTGGACAGGGACAAAGAACTTCGGCTTAGTCAGCGCCAGCATCAGTTTATGGTCTTCTTGAGAACCGTGACCGGAAACGTGAATACCGTGTTGACGACCATACACCACATTTGCCCCTTGCATCATCAAGCTATCAATCGTGTCAACAACAGCGAGGGTATTACCGGGAATCGGATTGGCTGAGAAGACAATTGTATCCCCCGGACGCACTTTAATCTGACGGTGTTCGCCTCGCGCAATCCGAGTTAAAGCCGCGAGGGTTTCCCCTTGAGAACCTGTCGTGAGAATCAGCGTTTTCTCATCCGGTAGGCGGTCAACGGATTTAAGCGGCTCAAAAAGATCGTCGGGACACTTAATATAACCGAGGTTGCGAGCATGAGCGATGACGTTGAGCATCGAACGACCGACCACGGCCACTTTGCGGTCGTGTTTTTGAGCCAGTTGCAGGATAATATTCACCCGATGCACCGAGGAGGCAAAAGTTGTCACCATCAGGCGACCTTCGGCTTGGCCAAACACTCGGTCTAGGTTGGGATAAACCGAACGCTCGGAGGGAGTGTGACCGGGAACTTCAGCGTTGGTGGAGTCACTGAGGAGACAGAGTACGCCTTTTTCCCCATGTTCGGCCAAACGTTGGAAATCAAAGTGTTCGCCATCGATGGGAGTGTGGTCTACTTTGAAGTCTCCGGTGTGAATAATGACACCGAGGGGCGTATGAATGGCCACGGAGAAGCTATCGGCAATCGAGTGGGTATTGCGGATATATTCGACGAGGAAGTGCTTGCTAAAGCGGACGGTTTCGCGAGGACCGACGCTGTGGAGTTCGGTGCGATCGCTCACTCCGGCTTCTTCAAGTTTATTCCCTAACAAGGACATGGCCAAGCGCGGCCCGTAAATTTTAGGGATATCAAACTGTTTGAGGTGATAAGGAATGCCGCCGATATGGTCTTCGTGACCGTGGGTGACAATCATGCCTTTGATTTTATGGCGATTTTCCCGCACATAGGTCATATCGGGCAAAACGATATTAACGCCGTGCATATTGTCGGTGGGGAAACCAATCCCGGCATCAAGCAGGATCATTTCGTCTTCGTACTCGAAGATGCAGGTATTTTTACCAATTTCGTGTAAGCCACCGAGAGGGATAATTTTGAGGGCGGATTTTTTCTTGGGTTTATTACTCATATTTTGGATTTTCCAGATGTAAATTTTATGTCAAAAAGTTTGGGATTAATTTTGCTCAAAACTCAGCAGGAAGGATTCTCAAGATGCAGCGAAAGAGAAATCCTGCTCTTGAAAAAGACTGCTATTGCGATCGCAGTATGGGCAAATTGCACAGAAACTTAGATTAAAGATAATTCTTGTAAAACTGTTTTCAAGTTTTTGGCAAGTTCTGTATCTAAGGGATACAAGGGGGGGCGCAAACCGCCGACTTCCCAACCTTGTAAGGAGAGGGCTTTTTTGATAGGAATGGGATTGGTCGAGCAAAAAAGAACGTCAAAGAGAGGCAAGAGTTTTAGGTGAATTTGACAAGCTTTTTGGGGTTGTCCTGACTCAAAAGCTTGAATCATGCTTTGCAGTTGCGTTCCGACTAAATGACTGGCAACACTCACAACCCCTGTTCCCCCAACAGCAAGTAAGGGTAAGGTGAGAGAATCGTCCCCGGAGTAAAGAGCAAAATCTGCCGGGGTTAGGGCGCGAATTTGGCTGGCAATATCTAAGTCCCCACTGGCTTCTTTCACTGCCACAATATTTTCGATTTGGGCGAGTTGCGCGATCGTGCCGGGTTCGAGACGACAACTGGTTCGTCCGGGGATGTTGTACAGCATGATGGGCAATTCAGGGCAAGCCGTCGCGATCGCCTTGAAGTGTTCGTACAATCCGGCCTGGGGCGGCTTGTTGTAATAAGGAACGACCTGTAATGTCCCATCTACCCCTATTTTAGCAGCTTTTTGGGTGGAGTGGATCGCTTCGGCGGTAGAATTAGAGCCAGTTCCAGCAATCAGTTTAGCCTGGGTAGGGGCGATCGCGCTTTTAACCACCCGAAACAACTCCCATTCTTCTTCTACCGTCAAGGTGGGGGATTCCCCGGTTGTGCCGCAAACTACCAAGCCGTCGCTGCCTTGTTCGACCAGATGAGCCGCTAATTTCTCAGCCACTGCATAATTCACCTTTCCCTCGGCGGTAAATGGCGTGACCATTGCCGTTAGAACTCGTCCAAAACTTACCACACTTCCTAACTTTAACTCCTACTAAAATACCGATTTCGGGTTTATACAGCCAAGGGCGATCGCAACCATTTTTTCGCTACCAGCAATTCGGCAATTTGTACCGCATTCAAAGCCGCGCCTTTACGAATTTGGTCGCCACTCAGCCACAATTCTAAACCGTTGGGATGAGAAATATCTTGGCGAATTCGCCCCACCAAAACATCATCTTTTCCAGTTGCTTCTAAGGGCATCGGGAAATAATTAGCTTGCCAATCTTCGACAATTGTTACCCCTGGGGCTTGTTGCAAAGCGGCTTTGGCTTGAGCCACGGCAAAGGGAGACTTAAATTCAAGGTTAATCGCTTCGGAATGCGCCCGCAATACGGGAACCCGCACGCAAGTCGCGCTCACTCGTAACTCCGGCGTACCAAAAATTTTACGAGTTTCGTTGACCATTTTCATCTCCTCTTGGCAGTAGCCCTGCTCGTTGAGGGGCGAGTTGTGGGGAAACAAGTTAAACGCCAAGGGATAAGGAAACGACTCTGTTGGGGGGGTTTCGCCGTCGAGCATTGCTTGGGCTTGAGCTTTCACCTCTGCCATCGCCCTTGCCCCTGCCCCCGAAGCCGATTGGTATGTTGCCACCACAATGCGCTCAATGGGCTGGATTTGGTGCAACGGATACACCGCCACCCCCAGCAAAATCGTTGTACAGTTAGGGTTGGCAATAATGCCTTGATGCTTGGCAGCCGCTTCGGGATTAATTTCCGGGACGACTAACGGCACATCCTCGTCCATCCGAAAGGCGCTGGAGTTATCCACCGACACCGCCCCCGCTTTCGCTGCAATGGGTAGCCACTGCTTCGAGATTGTACCGCCCGCAGAAGCCAAAACCAAATCTACATCCGCAAAAGCCGCCTCGCTCACGGGTTCTACAGTCATTTCTCGGCCTTGAAATTGAAGCTTGCGCCCCACCGAACGCTCCGAAGCCAAGAGTTTCAACTCCGAAACCGGAAAGTTTCGTTCTTCCAGTAATTGGATGATTTCTGTTCCCACCGCCCCGGTAGCACCGAGAATGGCAACACGCACTGGATTAGACAAATATTTTTCCTCCGTTTTTGCTTTTTTCAGATAATAGGTTAGTTTTTTTATGGGTAATCTCAAGCTAAACCCCTCTCTAGGAAGGGCGATCGCGCTTTTTTAATAATTATTCTTAAAGATAAAAATTTTTCGAGAACCAGAGTCAATATATTACCGCATCCCCAGACAAGTAGCAGCCTTAATTTAAAATTTAGCAAAATTAGCAGCTTTTTTGCCAAACAATTTTAATCATTTTTCCCGTTTTTCCTAGTCCCAGCCGCTAAAACGATTTGTCAGATTGTACTATCATCTAAAACAGGCCTGGCAATCCCAGGAGATAGCCGCTACAAGTCGGAGGGGTAGGAAGCACGTCTGCGATACGCTGCCCTAGCTCCTGAGTTGTTAATCGGCAGTTGTAGCCTATCATAGAAGGTCTGAAATTAAATTATTATTGCCTGGTGAGTGTAAATTTAATGATGAAAGTTACCCAGGAAAAGCTTCCTGAAAGTCAAATCGGTCTAGAAATTGAAATTCCCCCAGAGACTTCTCAACAAGTCTACGAAAATATTGTCAAGCGCTTGTCTCGCTCAATTAATCTTCCTGGGTTTCGTAAAGGCAAAGTGCCGCGTCACATTTTACTACAACGCCTAGGGCCCAGGCGGATTAAAGCCGAAGCCTTGGAAAAGTTGGTTCAAGATGGTCTCGAACAAGCCCTAGAAAACGAAAAAATCACGGCGATTGGCAACTATCAATTGATTTCTAAGTTTGAGGAATTGATTGATGTTTTTGAACCCGGACAATCGTTGGTTTTTCAGGCTTCTGTGGATGTAGACCCCGAAATCAAACTGAATGATTACAAAGGTTTGAATATTACTGCTGAAGAAGTGGCATACAATCCCACAGAAGTAGACGAATTACTCCAAAAACAGCAAGAAAGCCGCGCTACCCTCGTTCCGGTTGAAGATCGTCCGGCTCAAATGGGAGATGTGGCGATGACAGATTATGCCGGACGTTTTGCCAGTGAAGGCGAAGAAGGGGAAGTCATTGACGGCACAGCCGCGACAGATTTTCAGATGGAGTTATCTGAGGGTAAGTTTGTGGCAGGTTTGGTGGAAGGGGTTGTGGGAATGCAGCCGGGTGAAACCAAAGAGATTCAAGTGACTTTCCCTGAAGATTATGCCCGCGAAGATTTAGCCAGCGCCGAAGTCATTTTTACCGTAACCCTCAAAGAGATTAAAGAAAAAGAACTGCCCGAACTCGATGATGATTTTGCTGAAGAAGTCAGCGAGTTTGAGACGATGGCTGAATTGCGAGCCGAGTTGGAAAAACAAGCCCAAGATAAAGCCGAACGCGGAACGAAGGAAAATATTAAAGAAGCCTTGGTTGAAGAACTACTCCAAGTTGTATCGGTAGAACTGCCAGCAACCCTGATCGATCGCGAAATCGAAACCATGTTGACGCAAACGGCGATGCAGCTTCAGCAATATGGGATGGATGTCAAAAACCTGTTTACCCAAGACAGGATTGCCGAAATGAAAGAGCGATCGCGTCCCGAAGCCATTGAGAATATTAAGAAGAATTTGGCTATCAAAGAAATTGCCAAACGGGAAGAAATTGCCCCCACAGAAACCGAAATTACCGATAAAATGCAACAAATCTCCCAAGAACTGGAGGGGGAGAACATCGATCCAGACCGTTTACGCAGTTTTGTGATTGATGATTTGACCCAAGAAAAAACCTTCGATTGGCTCACAGAACAAAGCGAAGTGAACTTAGTTCCGGTGGGGACTCTAGCGACAGAAGCAACCGCCGAACCCACCCCGGAAGTTGAAAGCACTGAGGAAACCGCCAGCGAGGAACAATAAATAAAACCCCCCAGGAGGCGATCGCGTTCTTGACTTGCCGTTAAACTGCCAAAAGACGCGATCGCGCCTCCTCAGCATTTAGCAGGGAACTTGCGGCATAATAGTCAACAAGAGTAGAAACGCCCAACCAACCCGGAACGACTAACTACTCGATCTGGCTCTACCTCAAGTTAATTAATCTTTAGCTTCAATCTCGCTTCTAAAGCCGAAATTCCTAATGTTAGAAATACCGATGATTCAATCTCAAAGTAATCCTATTGTTAAAAGTCAGTACGGGAAGCCCATTGAATCCACCAGTAACGTCGTCCCTATGGTAATCGAGCAATCCGGGATGGGAGAACGCGCTTTTGATATCTACTCGCGCTTACTCAGAGAACGCATTATTTTTCTGGGAACAGCCATTGATGATAAAGTTGCCGATTCAGTGGTCGCTCAATTATTATGTCTGGATGCCGAAGACCCCGAAAAAGACATTCAGCTTTATATTAATTCTCCCGGTGGCTCGGTTTATGCGGGAATGGCGATTTACGACACCATGCAGCAAATTCGCCCGGCTGTCGCAACGATTTGTTACGGTTTAGCCGCGAGTATGGGAGCATTTTTATTATCGAGCGGTACGCCAGGGAAACGCATGGCTCTACCCAGTTCCCGCATTATGATTCATCAACCCCTCGGTGGCGCTCAGGGTCAAGCGGTGGATATCGAAATTCAAGCCCGCGAAATCCTTTATATTAAGCAACAACTGAATGAAATTTTGGCGCAACAAACCGGCCAAAGCTTAGAGAAAATTGCCCTAGATACCGATCGCGACTTCTTTATGTCTTCAGCCGAAGCCGTAGAGTATGGACTCATTGACCAAGTAATTTCCCGGCAGGAACTTCCTCTCACCGAAGTCGCTGCTTCTGCAAAGTAATCAACGAGGTTCAGTATGCCTAAGTATGACTCCCACCTCAAGTGTTCGTTCTGTGGTAAATCCCAAGAACAAGTCCGCAAGCTGATTGCCGGGCCTGGCGTGTACATTTGCGATGAATGCGTTGAGCTTTGTAATGAGATTTTAGACGAGGAATTGATTGATTCGTCTAGCCCCGTACCGCAGCCCGTTCCTCGGTCTGACGAACACCCTCCCAAACAGCGACGCGATCGCGCTGAACGTCTCAATTTTAACCAAATTCCCAAACCCGTCGAAATTAAGCAATATCTCGACGAATTCGCGATCGGTCAAGACGAAGCCAAAAAAGTGCTTTCAGTGGCAGTATACAACCATTACAAGCGCTTGAGTTGCCATCAAGGTCAAGGGGGGAGTTTTGAGGATAGCGTCGAGTTACAAAAATCGAATATCCTCCTCATCGGGCCTACAGGTTCGGGGAAAACCTTACTTGCCCAAACTCTGGCGCAAATCCTCGACGTGCCTTTTGCGGTAGCCGACGCGACAACCCTGACTGAAGCAGGTTATGTGGGGGAAGATGTCGAGAATATTTTACTGCGCTTGCTGCAAGTGGCGGATTTAGATGTGGAAGAAGCCCAACGGGGTATTATCTACATCGACGAAATTGATAAAATCGCCCGCAAAAGCGAAAATCCTTCGATCACCCGCGATGTATCCGGGGAAGGGGTACAGCAAGCCCTCCTGAAAATGCTCGAAGGCACAATTGCCAATGTTCCCCCCCAAGGCGGACGCAAGCACCCCTATCAAGACTGCATCCAAATTGATACTAGCAATATCCTCTTTATTTGCGGTGGTGCTTTTGTCGGTTTAGATAAGATTGTCGAGCAGCGCATTGGCAAGAAATCTATGGGTTTTGTGCGTCCCTCAGATAATCTGTCTCGCGAACAACGAGCCGCCGATGTCTTAAAGCACGTTGAACCGGCAGATTTGGTTAAATTTGGCTTAATTCCCGAATTTATCGGGCGGATGCCGATGGCGGCGGTACTCAAACCCTTGGATGAAGAAGCTTTGATGGAAATTTTGACGACACCGCGCAATGCGTTGGTGAAGCAATACCAAAAGCTGCTGAAAATGGACAACGTACAACTCGAATTTACCCCAGAAGCAGTCAGGGCGATCGCCAGGGAAGCCTACCGTCGTAAAACGGGCGCAAGGGGCTTACGGGGCATTGTCGAGGAACTGATGCTGGATGTAATGTACGAACTCCCCTCCCGTAAAGACGTAGGGCGCTGTACTATTACTCCAGAACTGGTGGAAAAACGCTCCACTGCCGAGCTACTCGTCCATCCTTCAACCCTACGCAAACCTGAATCTGCCTAAAACCCGTGACTGCTAAGGCTTACGAACCCAAAACACCGTCGAATGGCTTAATTAACTTACGCGGTGTCGAGCATTACTATGAGTGGATTGTCCAGCCCGACGAAACCCAATCCAAGCCCGTCCTCGTCTTTATCCACGGTTGGGGCGGTTCGGGACGATATTGGCGCAGTACAGCCCAAGCCCTCGCGACTGATTTTGATTGTTTGCTTTACGATATGCGGGGTTTTGGGCGATCGCCTTTACCGAATACGCCCCCAACTTTGAGTTATGAGTTAGAAGAATACGCCGAGGATTTAGCTGCATTACTCAATGCCTTTAACCTCGATCGCGTTTATCTCAATGCTCATTCTATGGGGGCTTCAGTTGCGGTCTTTTTTCTCAATTTATACCCGGAAAAAGTCGAAAAAGCCATTCTCACTTGTAGCGGTATTTTTGAATACGATGAGAAAGCTTTTAAGGCATTTTATAAGTTCGGTCGCTATGTCGTGAAATTCCGCTACGACTGGTTTCTCAAAGTACCATTAGCCGACCGAATGTTTATGGCGCGATTTCTCCATCGACCGATTCCCCAGAAGGAACGACAAGCCTTTCTCGAAGATTACTTATTAGCTGATTTCGACGCAGCAATGGGGACAATTTACACTTCGGTGAGTAAAAAAGCCGTGGATGTTATGCCAGGAGAATTTGCCCGTTTGCAAGTCCCGACGCTGTTAGTAGCAGGGGAAAAAGATATTATCATCCCCGCCGCAATGGGTAAAGCGGCAGCCAATCTCAATCCCGAATTTGTGGAGTATTTTGAAATCCCGAAAACGGCTCATTTCCCCATGTTAGAGGATACTGACACTTATTTGCCCAAAGTGCGGGAGTTTTTGGGCATTGGTTGTTAGTTATTAGTTGTTGGTTATTGGTTGTTGGTTATTCGTCACAATTCTAATTACTTCCCCCTCTTTGCCGATTGCCGATTGCCGACTGCCGACTGCCCAATTCCCACTGCCCAAGACCTACTCCCCAAATCCCCCAATTGCCCAAACTCCGAAAATATTTACGACAAATCTGTTCATCTTTTCGCGAAGTTGCCTATACTGAGGCAAGTTCGTTTAAAATGCGAGGGCAATGACTCAACTTGAAAGTAATCTTGAGGGAGTCAGGCTCGATAAGGGTGCGAATGCTGTAATCGCTTCCACATAAAAATTATTTAGCTTGTTGAGATTTGGAGCAGTAGATCGTCGTGAACCTGTCGGATAACTTGAATGTCAAAGATTTGCGTAAAGAACTTTCTCGCTTGCAAGGAGAGTTACAGTTACGGGATCAATTGGTGCAGCAACTTTCTCAAGAGTTGTTTCGGTTGGTAAAAGGTAATACTAATTTTATGCCGCAACCGGAAGTTTCTGAGCGCCATCAGTCGGAAATGCACGTTTTGCGCGAGCAGTTGCAAGAAGTCGAGCAGCAGGTTAAGTTTTACCAGCAGCAGATTGCGTCGCGAGATACGGAGGTGTATCAGTTGCGTCAGTCGGTGCAGGAACTTACAGACCGCAGTCGCTTACTCGAACAAACGGTACAGGAAATGCCGCAAATTTATCGTCGCAAGTTTGCCGAACGCATGACTCCGGTTCGCGATAAAATCGAGCAACTGCAACGGGAAAATCGCCAACTTCATGCGGAATTACAGAGCGTGAGCTACCGTTTGGCTGTTAAAAATCGCCGTACCAATACTAAGGTCGATTTACCGAGTTTCTCTCGTCCTTTGTCGGGGCCGATTCCTGCTTTTGGCAGCTTCTAGCATATTAAGTTTAGTATGTCAAGAGTTTTTATTTTAACCGAGGCTACGACCCCGGCTTCGCTGGTTATGGCGCTGCAAGAGGCGATCGCGTCGGTGTCTGATGCAGAGATTAAAATTGTTAATTCAGAGGGCTTAGAACGCCTGGAAAGTGGGACTGAGGATATTATTTGTCCCCTAACGTTGAGTTTGCCCCCGGATTTATCGTTTGCGGGACGGGAGGTATATCGAGCTTGCGCGGATGTTACGGGGATGCGAAGTTGGGTAGAGTCCCTGGATTATGGGACGGGGACGGGGGAGTATTGGCTACCCATTGTTTTGACGGCAAAAGGCCCTCTTTATGGGGAGGCAATTGGTAGGGAAACTGCGTCTCAGGATTATCAACAACCGATCCATTTTCCCGATGAAGTTCGTCAGCCGCTTTATGCTTTAGCTTATCAAGTTTTGCGTCGTTTTGAGGCAATTCCTAGTGTTTATTTTCTACAATTTTCTGTGCGCGATCGCGGGATAATTTTTGATTGTTTGTATCCGTTTCCGATTGAGAGTGCGATCGCGAGTTTGGGGGTACAAACCCCCGATTTATTAACTTGCCATTGGCTATGTTTAACGCAGCAGCCAATCTTAGATTTAGTCGTCAAACCTCATTAGAATTAGCTTAAGATTCAGCCATTAAACTATCTAATTCCTGTTGCATTGTGCTGCGGACTTTTTCATAGCAAACATCGACATAATCGTCGTCGTGACTAGCATCTATGCCATATTTCTCGAAGACAATTGGCGCACAAACGCGGATATGAATGGTAATGGGAAGGGGTAAGTTAGGTAAAGGGCCAAAACCCATTCCCCAAGGTAAGCCTAAATAAAGGGGAAAAACCTCTGGATCGATATTCAGTAACCAGGGCATTCCCGCTTTGTGCAATTGTTCTAAATACGGGTAAATATCGGTCAGTACCATTAAGGTTTGATGTGCGCCTTTCGAGATTAGAGGAATGATTGGCGTTTCTTCCCGCAAAGCTAATTTAATAAAGCCTTTACGTCCGGCAAAATGAATGCGATCGCGCTGAGAATAAGGCCGAAAAACATCTTGAATACCCCCAGGATAGACTAACACCGCCGCATCTCGATCCAAGGCCGCGATCGCCATTTCTGGATTCGCTCGAATTGCACCGCATTTTGCCGCTAACTGACCCACAATCGGCATCACTTTCCATAAGTTAGCATGAGCCAAACCATAAACCAAACGTTCCGGGCCAAAACGCCGAAACCAATCATACATCGCCATGTGCATATCTGGGGCTGAAATTCCCCCATTATGCGACCCAACAATTAACATTTTGCCAGAGCCGGGGATGTACTGCCAACCGTCAGTTTTCACGCGAAAGTAGTAGCGATATAACCAATCCCAAAAAGGCATCATAGAGTTGATGAATTCTATATCTCTAGCTTCCAAAGAGAAACCATCGAGTTGAGATTTGGTGCTATTTTTTGTCATTTTTTAGGGTGAGTTTGTGTCAGAAGTGTTGAGTAGTTTAATCTCGCTTTCTCCTTTTGTATTGTGGTATAACGACTAAATTAAACCGTTGCTAGAATCCTTTGTTTCCTTACTAATATCTCTCACCCGTCCACTCCAAGGTTTTATTAGACCGCGCTTTCGTGACAGGTTCACAATCTCTCTGCCGCTTTCGGCTTGTTGCTTTTGTAAATCTGCAAAGAGGGCTTTCAAATCATAATTAAATGAACGAGAGTAATCTTCACGAATTTTGTGTATTTCTTCGACAATTTCATCATGAAACATTAATATCTCTACTTGGTCGAGCAGTAAGGTAACCTAAGATGCTGGTTTCGATGTAGACCGTTTCACTCATACAAAGTGGGCTTGAAGTCTTTTCATTTTAACCCAGCTTTTCAAACTCAGGATTGTGCTAATCGAGGGAAAGACGCGATCGCGAATTTTCCTTTTGATAACATTCAGGGAATAAATTAGTAATAACCTTCTCGCGATCTCTAGTGATTGACGACAAACTCAAGAAGGAAACTTACATTTGACCGAAATCTCCAAATTACTATCCGCTTGACCTTCGGTAATATAAGGAATCCCGGCTTTCCCCCCAATTTTTATGCCAAACTTCAGGCTTACTTCCTCTATTTCCACATCCTTGAAATCCCGAAAAGCACTAAGTGCGTACATTGCATAACCGCGAATCATACGCTGGGCTTGTTGCAATTTTACCGCAGGATTAATCCCCATTTCGCCCGGACGACCACTTCCTTGAGAGGGTTGAGAAATTTGCGGTTGGTCTTTGGCTTCAATATAAATTTCGTATTGTTCGCCATTTTCTTCAATCACTAAGCGTTGAACTTCAGACATAATAAAAATTTGTGGTTAATGTTGCAATTTCTTTACATTTCCCGGATTTTCAGGAAACAAAGGTTAGCTTGTTGATGATCCAATATATAGCATTCTTTTTATACTTGCGGAGAAAATAAACAGGCGATTATGGCCAAGTATGCGCTAGTTATTGGCATTCCTGAATATCAAAGTTTTGCCGCTCTACCCAACACAACTACAGATGCCGAAGCGATCGCACAACTATTAGAAAGTCAAGGTCATTTCCAAGCCATCAAACGGTTACCGGAAGGCTGGAATACTGCTAAAAATGATTATGAAGTCGCCGCTCAAGGCTTGACAGGAAAAACTTTAGGAGATACCCTCAAAACCTTTTTACTCGAACAAGCTACCCAGAGCGATGCGGTAATTTATTTTACAGGTCACGGCTTCACAATTGCCGATAATTTGGGTCAACAAAGCGGGTATTTAGCGACAAGCGATTGCTGTGTTGAATGGGAGGGCGATCGCGCTGTGGGTCAGCGTTACGGCATCTCTTTAGACAGTTTGAATGCTCTGATTCAGCAAGCGAATTTGAGTAGTTTAGTCCTGTTACTCGATTGCTGTCACAGTGGCTTTTTTATCGAGCAATCTATTGTTAGTCAATCTTTAACAGCTTTATTACGAAAAGATTATTATTTAATTACTTCAAGTCGTAGTTTTGAATCGTCTTGGAGTGGGGAAAAACACAGCGTTTTTACCGGGGCATTACTAAATAGTTTATCAGCCAGTAATGCGGGTAGTGATGGCTATGTTACCGTCGATCGCGTTTTTGATTTTATACAGCGACAACTGCGAAATTCCGGTCAAGAACCCGTGCGTTTGGGTTGGGGAAGATCGATTGGTTTAATTCACTATCCCCCCTCTGAATTTGAGGAACAGAACACCACCTTAAATCCTCAAAATCCTTACTTGGGTTTACAAGCATTTGAAGGTAGCCATACGACTTACTTTTATGGCCGAGAAACTGCTATTAATGCCTTATTAGAACGGTTGAGTAAAGGGCGCTTTCTCTCCGTCATTGGTGCATCTGGTTGTGGGAAATCTTCCCTCGTGAAAGCCGGATTAATCCCCAAATTGCAAGACAATCCCCTCCCCGATAGTAACCAATGGGCGATCGCGCAATTCACTCCAGGCTCTGAACCCCTCCATCGCTTACTCAATACCCTCGCCCCGTTACACAACCAAAATCAGCCATTTCTCGTCTTCATTGACCAATTTGAAGAAATATTTACCCAATGTAAAGACGAAGCGCAACGTCGCGACTTTTTCCGCCTCATTTCTGAAGAAGCCACCACCAAAAAACGTCAGGGGAGAGTTGTTATCGCAGTACGGGGGGATTTTCTCGATCGCTGTGCAGAATACAACGAAATCGCCATCCTAATCAACCGCACCCAACCCACCACCTATTTTGTCGAACCCCTCTCCCTCTCGGAATTAGAAGCCGCAATTGTCAAACCCGCAGAGCAACATGGCGTTTCCCTCGAACCCGGTTTAGCCGCACAAATGGCAGAAACCGTAGCACACCAACCCGGTGCGTTACCCTTGCTTCAGTATGCCCTACAACAGCTATGGCGGGTGTGTATTACCGAAGCCGACTCGACTCATCCTTACCTCACTTGGGCTGGTTACGAGCAAATTGAGGGGGTTGGGGGGGCTTTAGAAAAGCGGGCTAATTTAATTTACAACAGTTTTGGTCAAGAAAGCGATCGCGATTTGGTGCGGCGTTTATTTCTCGAATTAGTTGAACTCGGAGACGGTAACACGGTTTTTCGACGACAACAAAGCCAGAAAAGTTTAAACGCGATCGCGGATTCTCCCGAACAACTACAATTCGTATTAGAGCGTTTATCCCAAGAACGCCTGATCGTCATTACCACCGAAAAAACCGGAGAAAACACCTTTGAAAATTACGTCGAAGTCACCCACGAAGCCCTCCTTTGCCGTTGGGAACTCCTGAGAACCTGGATCGACCAAAACCGCGATAACATCCGCCTTAAACGCCGTTTTGAAGCCGATTGTTTAGCCTGGCGCGATCGCTACGAAGAATCCGAAGATGCCCTCCTCACCGGCTTATGGTTAAGCGATATTATTGCCTGGAAAGAACAAGAAAACCCCCGCTTACTTCCCACAGAAAATCAGTTTATCGCCCAAAGTATTGCCCGACGCGATCGCGATTTTCAAGACAAACTCAACCAAGAACGTAAACTCCGCGAAGAAGCCGAAGCGAGAGTTAAAGTTCAAAAGCAGAAAAAACGATTAGCTATTGCTACAAGCTTGGTGATTTGTCTTTTAAGTATAGTGACTTTAACTGTGAATGATAAACGACAAAGAAGTGATACTTTTTTGATTGGAAGTTTAGTTGGAAAAGCAGAGCAGCTTCTAAAATCAAATCACCAAATTGACGCATTAATCGCTAGTATAGAAGCTCTTCAAGAAATCAAAAAACGCAATCTTGGAAACACAGAAAATATTAAAAGAATAAATACTATATTAGCAGAAGTTAACGAAAAAAATTATTTTCTTGCTGAAGATGGTGGACTTTACGCTTTAGACTTTGTGTCGAAAAGTAACAATATTGTTACAGGCGGTACTTCAGGTAATATAAAAACTTTTACTAATAAAGTTTCACCCATACCATCTGTTTTTAGTTCTCAGAAAGAACACGAACAAGCAATATGGAATATTGCTTCTGACTTTCAGAAAAATACATTTGTCACTGCTGGTTTGGATAATTTTATTAAATTGTGGACAACTAATGGTGATTTTTTAGGGGAACTTAATCATGGAGAAAAAGTCTATGATGTTATTTTTTGGAAACAACATTATTTAATAAGTTCAGGAGCAAATTCTAACATATTAATCTGGGATAGACGAACTAAAAGAAAAATAAACGAAATAACAGACCCTAACATAGAAAATGTAGAAAAATATTACATTTTTGCCCTAGATATTCACCCAACTAATCCAAATATTATAGTTTCCACAGGATATGAAGACTGTTTTTTTAGAATTTGGAATCTAGATGAAGATAGTAGTATAAATTCAATGAAATGTGTCGGTAAAACTAACTTGTCTATCGCAGCATTAAAATTTCATCCTAGTGGAAAGTTTATTGCTTCTGGTGATGGAAGTGGTAATATAAAATTATGGGATATAAACGGAAATAATATAAGAACAATTCAAGCTGGTCACGAATTAATATATGATTTAGATTTTAGTCACGATGGAACTTTAATGGCTTCAACAGGTCAAGATGGCTCGATTAAAGTTTGGAATCTGGAAAATATTCAAAATATTGAGAACCCTATTAAAACAATGGAGATAGGTACAATAGTTTATCGTATTCGCTTTCATCCCCAATCAAAAAATATATTAGTATCTGCAAGTGAAGATGGAATCTTAAGAACATGGATGATTTTCAACAATTTGCATCAAGGTAGAAAAAATGTTAATTTATTTGTAGAATCGAGTTGTGATTTTTTGGCAGATTATTTTGCTAATAATCCGCAACAACAGCCTAGAATATGTCAGTAAATTCGTTATGAGTTAGTAGTGTAATGTGTGGTTTACCTGGATGTCTACGTGCTTTAATGACAAATTCATTAGAAGCACAAGCAAAAAAACTAAACGAGCAAGCCTCTGAACTCGAAGCAGAAATCCGTCGCAATCCAAGTAGAGCTAGTGAATTACGAACTGAGATCGATCAACTTAAGAAAGAAGCGGCTGATTTGCAAGATTTGGCTGATACAATAAAAAACATACCAATGGCTACTTCTTTTGATAGTAATTCATTAGTTACACGAGAGCAATTTATGCAAGAATTGAGCGAATTAACTGCTGGTTTAATTGCAGAACAACTTTCGCAAATGTCTGACTTGCAATGTTCTGGAGAAATGATTATAGACTCTCGTATGAGCGATTTACGACTGTCTTTAAATCCTCGCATCATGTCCGATCAGTTATTACAAATGATGCCCAGGTAGTTAAATCGAATCAGCTTTTGTTTTTTCTGCTAACGCGATCGCGCTCTCTCTAAAAATATAAGGAGTGCGATTGCGCAGGAATCCGCTTCGCTTCTCGCATTTTCTTTCCACAAATATATCCCCGCTTTCAATTAACCATTAACCCAATTTTTAAACCCAAAGCATTCAACAAACTCTGTAATAAAGTAAACTCAATTTCTCCTGAGTCTTGCAGTTTACGTTCAAATTTAGAAAGTTGGCCTTGGAAATCTGGCGATTGATTTATCAATTCTTCCCTGGCTTCAATAACGTTTAAAAAAGCTTTTCTAATCATTTGCGGATCGCCTTCTTCTAAAACCACTTCCAGATACATAGCGGCTTCTGTGGGGTCTTTTAAAGATTCTATTAACTTGGGATGATACCTAATACTTTTAGTCATTGTCTCGATTTTGATGATCTTTCCAGTAGTTTTGGGCTTTCTTAATATCTCTGGCTTGCTTACTTTTATCACCTCCCCATAACAAAAGAACAATCGTGTTACTTTCTTGTCCAAAATAGATGCGATAGCCGGGACTGTAATCCACCCTGAGTTCGTAAATACCTTCTCCAACAAATTTACAATCGCCTAAATTACCACTTTCTACTCGGTCAAGCCTTGCTCTTATTTTGGCTCTAGCTTTGCTATCTTTGAGTGAGTCTTGCCACTGTAAAAAAGGAGCAATATTATCTATTGTTGTGTAAATTCTAATTTCTTTTGGAGTCGCCTCCATATCATTTTATTCTGTTTTGAGGTGGGTATGATTTCATTATTTCATACAGTTTATTAAAGTGGAGAACGCGATCGCGTTGTTGAGCTATCTAGATAAAACCCAGAAACAATCACTGTGAAAAAGCAGGAGAAGCATAATTTGACATCTTTACCGCCGTAGCGACGGGTAGAGTCAGTTTGGGTTTGTGACCAACCATGAGGTAGCATTGAGTATCCAAGAAATGACCCAGGGACAATGGTTGTCAGCTCCGGTTGAGCTACTTGTGTACCCTACCGGGTAAGCATCCACGGACAATGAGTACACGGGGGCATCCCTCGACGGCAGTAGGTATAGTTCTTTACCAAAAATCCCTCTTTCTAGATTTTTTGCGTCAAACTGCCCGGAACAGTCCTAAACTTAACAATGAGAGGTCAATCATTGGCAGTCGAGAGGTTTATTTGTGAAACGAGTATTAGGAATTATTTTAGGTGGCGGTGCAGGTACGCGCCTTTACCCATTAACAAAACTGCGCGCGAAACCTGCCGTCCCTCTGGCTGGGAAATATCGCCTGATTGATATTCCTGTCAGTAATTGCATCAATTCAGACATTAACCGGATTTATGTGCTGACTCAGTTTAATTCGGCATCTCTGAATCGCCATGTCACGCGGACATACAACTTCTCTGGACTTGATCAGGGGTTTGTCGAAGTCCTAGCAGCGCAACAAACGTCGGAGAATCCCCAGTGGTTTCAAGGAACGGCGGATGCGGTACGTCAGTATATCTGGCTGATGAGCGAATGGGATATGGACGAGTATTTGGTTCTGTCTGGCGATCATTTGTATCGGATGGATTATAGTAAGTTCGTCCAACGCCATCGCGAGACGAATGCAGATATTACGTTGTCGGTGATTCCCATTGATGAAAAGCGGGCATCAAGTTTTGGCTTGATGAAGATTAATGATAACGGTCGTATTGTTGATTTCAAAGAAAAGCCGAAAGGGAATGAGTTGAAGTCAATGCAAGTGGACACGACAACATTAGGTCTTAGTGAAAGTGATGCTAAGAGGAAACCCTATATTGCGTCGATGGGCATTTATGTTTTTAAGAAAGCGGTTTTAGAAAAACTGTTGGCAGACAATCCCGATCAAACGGATTTTGGGAAAGAAATTATCCCAGGGGCTTCTGAAGATTATAATATTCAAGCCTTTTTGTTTGATGATTATTGGGAAGATATTGGGACGATTGAATCGTTCTATGATGCTAATTTGGCTTTGACGCAACAGCCGAAACCGCCGTTTAGTTTTTATGATGAAACGGCTCCGATCTATACGCGATCGCGCTATCTCCCCCCCACAAAGCTGTTAGATTGTCAAGTTTCTGAATCGATTATTGGCGAAGGTTGCATTCTCAAAAATTGTCAAATCAGCCATTCGGTTTTGGGAGTTCGCAGTCGGATCGAAGCTAACTGTAAGCTAGAAGATACGTTGGTAATGGGGGCGGATTATTACGAACCTTTTGCCGAACGGGAATCGGGCTTACAAAACGGCGGCGTACCGATGGGAATTGGCGCAGAATCAACCATTCGTCGGGCGATTATTGACAAAAATGCCCGGATTGGTCGTAAGGTGTTGATTCTCAATAAAGATCGAGTAGAAGAAGCCAATCGCGAAGATGAAGGCTTCTACATTCGCAATGGTATTGTTGTGGTGCTGAAAAACGCTGTAATTCAAGATGATACGGTGATTTAATTCTTAAGTTTCTAGCCTTTTTGAAATTCAAGGTTGGAGATCGCGATCGCCCCCTGTCGTTTTAACCGAACCTCAAGGGTAGCGATCGCTTTGTTATCATTGCTAAAGAGAACACCCGAAGACCCAGCAACGCCCTTTGAGGAGATTGGAAGCGAAATGGCTGCGACTGACTTTAAAGACTATTACGCGATTTTAGGCGTAAATAAAACGGCTAGTGCCGACGAAATTAAAAAAGCCTTTCGGAAACTCGCTTTAAAGTATCATCCCGATCGCAATCCTGACGATAAAGCCGCCGAAGCTAAATTTAAAGAAGCCAGCGAAGCTTACGAAGTCCTCTCTGACCCCGATAAGCGCAAAAAGTATGACAGTTACGGTCAATACTGGAAACAGGCGAGTCAAGGAAGCGGTTTTGGTCGCGGGGGTGCAACTAATGTAGACTTTGGCGGTTTTGATTTTGGTCAGTATGGCAGCTTTGAAGAATTTGTCAATGACCTCCTTGGCGGTTTGGGAGGAGGAGCGCGTACTGGACGCAGTGGGGTATATAACAATACCAGTTGGTCGAATGCTCAAACTCCAGGGGGATTTAATACTGGGGTGGGGACGCAAGCCGGGACAGACCGCGAAGCTACGGTTCGTTTGACCTTCTCAGAGGCATTTCGCGGCACACAGAAGCGCTTTCAAGTGGGGAATGAGACGATTACCGTCCGCATTCCTGCTGGGGCTAAACCGGGGTCTCGCGTGCGGGTGAGAGGCAAAGGGAACTCGAACAACTATAGCCGCAGCCGGGGGGATTTGTATCTCAATGTGGAGTTAGAAAAGCATCCCTTTTTTGAGTTTGAAAACGATAAGCTGGTGTGCGAAGTGCCGATTACTCCCGATGAAGCCGCGTTAGGGGTGGCCATTGAAGTGCCGACTCCCGACGGCATGGTAACGGTGAAAGTCCCACCAGGCATTCGTTCCGGTCAATCTTTGCGCTTGCGAGGGAAAGGTTGGCAAGGAAGTAATAATCGTCGGGGAGATCAGTTGGTGAGAATTGCGATCGCGACTCCTCAAAATCTATCCGATACGGAACGCGAATACTACGAGAAGTTACGGGAAGCTCGTTCGACCAATCCCCGCGCTCATCTACAAAATGTGAGTTTATAATTCTCGCGCTGGCGTTATTGGTTATTGGGTCGTGTTATTTGAGTATTTTCCATGTCCTCGACAAAAACCCGCTATTTTGCCACTGTAGCACGCGGTTTGGAAGCGATCGCCGCCCGCGAATTAATGCAGTTGGGGGCAACTGCCGTACAACCGCAATTTACTGGGGTCGCATTTCAGGGCGATCGCGCTTTATTGTACCGCACGAATTTGTGGGCTAGAACGATTTTCCGCGTCTTTGTGCCGATTGCTGAGGTTGAGGCGGGTAATGCCAAGCAGTTGTATCGCAGTACGCGAGATATTGCTTGGGATGACTATCTCAGTCCCGATGATACCCTCGCGGTGACTTGTACGGGCAGCAATCGCCAACTCAACCACAGTCATTTTACTGCTCTGCAAGTCAAAAACGCGATCGTAGACGACCAGCGCGATCGCTACGGCAAACGTTCTAATGTGGACACCCACAACCCCGATTTGATCGTCAATGCCCACATTTATAAGAACACTTGTACCCTAAGCTTAGATAGCTCTGGCAGCAGCTTACACCGTCGCGGCTACCGTCCGGCCATGGGACTCGCTCCCCTCAAAGAAAGCCTGGCCGCTGCCCTTCTGGAGATGGCTGAGTGGCGATCTGAGCTACCTTTGTTTGACCCGTTGTGCGGTTCGGGTACAATTCCCATTGAAGGGGGTTTAAAAGCCCTGAATATTGCGCCGGGTTTATTTCGCGATCGCTTTGCTTTTGAACGCTGGCCGGACTTTGATAAGTTATTGTGGCAAAGTATTATCCAAGAAGCTCGGAATCAACAAAAAGAGGCTTTACCTGCCTTTATCGGGGGGAGCGATCGCCAGCCAGAGGTTCTCGCGCAAGCCCAGCATAATGCTCGCAATTGCGGTTTGGGCGATCGCCTCCAGTTTAGCATTACCGACCTCGCCCAGGTTCAAGCACCGAGTCAACCGG
This sequence comes from Jaaginema sp. PMC 1080.18, assembly GCA_035968055.1. GTDB lineage: Bacteria > Cyanobacteriota > Cyanobacteriia > Cyanobacteriales > Spirulinaceae > Jaaginema. The sequence continues at coordinate 72,664 of JAWQFT010000002.1, forward strand.
GGATTATTTTGTGCAATCCACCTTATGGCAAGCGAGTTGGCGAAATCCAGGCTTTGGAATCGTTATATAAACTGTTAGGGGATATTTTTAAACAGCGTTTTACGGGTTGGACAGCGTATATTCTCACCGGAAACAAGGAACTTGCCAAGAAAGTGGGTTTGCGGGCAGCGCGGCGTTTTCCCCTGTACAACGGTACAATTCCTTGTACCCTCCTCAAGTATGAATTATATTGACGCGAAACTCTTAACTGCGCGATCGCGTCTTTTCAGTTATCAGTCAACAGTTATCAGTCATCAGTATTTTGGGCAGTAGGTATTGGGCAGTCGGTAATCGGCAGTCGGGGGGAGTAGGGATTTATGCCCCTCTTCCCACTCTCCCCCCTCTCAAACCAGTCAAACTCGCATCGAAGTCTATCACCTTGAAAGGGCTGGCGATGCCCACCCTACTATTTTTCAGTCATCAGTTATTAGCGATTGAGAGGCAGCTTTCGTCATTATGAAACTACAATTTACGATTACTATTTTCGCGCTTTTTTTGAGTGTTTTGGCTGTGCCTGTCCAAGCTCAAACTGCGGACAGCGAAACCCCAGAAACTCTCGAAAATCCTTTAGAAATTACCACAGAAGACCCGCTTTTTCCCTTAGAAAATCCCGACCGTCCTCTCACTCCCACCGAAGCCCAAACCCTAGAAACTATTGTAGAAGAATTAGACGCTCAAGCCACGGCTCAAATTAATGCTGATAACCCCGATACTGCCTTTCAAATTTGGTATCGAGAACTGCGATTGCGTCGTTCGTTAGGCTTACTGGCTGAAACCAAAGCTTTAGGAAGAGTTGGGAGTATTGCTTGGCAACAAAATCGCACCCCTGATGTCAAAAATATCAACGAAAGATTAAACGCTATTACCCAAGAAGTTCGCGAAAGTAACCTCACTGCAAATCAAGAAATTCTCACCGCATTAGCCCAAGCTTACGAACAAATCCGGGCTGCGGATAAAGCCGCCAAACTGTACGAAGAAGTCCTCGAGAACGCTAAAACCACCAATGATGAAAGAACCGTCGAACAGACGTTAGTTTCCTTGGGAGAATTGTATTTAGCTTGGTTTCGCTATCCCGAAGCTGCTGAAGTTTATACAGAATTGCTGGCGTTAGTGCGATCGCAGCAAGACGATTTTAACACCATGACTTACTTAGAAGAATTGGCGTATATCTACGACCAACTCGCACAACCCGAAAATGCCATTGATATCAAACAGCAACTTTTAGCTAGTTATCTCAAAAAGCAAGAAACCGCCAAAATTCTCACGACTCAAATTACCCTCGCTCGCGATTATGCTGCAATTAATCGTCCCAACGAAGCCATTAGTTTGTACGAGCAAGCCTTTACTTTAGCTTGGGAAGAACGACACATGAGTTATGCCAGCGAAGCCCTCAAAAATCAAGCCCAACTCTACGAAACTTACGAACAACCCGACGATGCCTTGAAAGTCTATGCCGAACAAGTCAAAGTCCAAGAAATTGCCTCGGATTTTTATGGCTTAATGGATACCTACGATCGCGTCGGTCAAATTTATTTACAACAACAAAGTTTCGAGCAGGCGATCGCGTTTTTTCAAGAAGGTTTAGAAATTGCCGAATCTCTAGGTTATCGCGAAGCTTATTTTGAAGCTCAAATTCGCCGCAGTCTTACCCGACAAAACCGTTCTTAAGAAACTTCTGTACCCTGGACAAAGAAACTCTAAATTCCGTAAATTAACTTAATTAACAACGGCGTAACTAACATTAACATAATGCTTAATGGTGCGCCCACGCGGGTAAAATCAAAAAACTTATAACCCCCCGGACTGTAAACCATTGTATTCGTTTGGTAGCCAATCGGAGTCATAAAACTACTCGAAGCCGCAAACGTCACCGCAAACATAAATGCTAAAGGATTAAAACCTAAATTCTTGGCAACTTCGGCGGCAATTGGCAGTATAAGAACGACAGAGGCATTATTAGAAAGAATTTCAGTAATTAAGGCGGTAATTACATAGAAAAATACTAACAACCAATAGCCAGAAATATTACCTCCTAACGCCACTAGATTATTAGCCAGCCATTGCGTTGTCCCAGAATTACTCATCGCAATCCCTAGAGGAATCAACCCTGCAAGCAGGAAAATCACATCCCAACGAACCGAACCGTACACTTCCCCCGGTTTGAGACAGCCAGTCATCACCATTAATAAAACCCCAGCCAAAGCCGTGACTAAAATAGGTAAAATGTCAAACGCGGCTAACAAAACTACACCGACGACAATAGCAATCGCGATTATTGCTTTATCAGAACGCAAGCTTTCAGCATCTCGTTCCTCAAGAACCAAGAGTTCTCGCGTTGTTTGTAACCCGACAAAGCTTTGTTTAGGGCCTTGAACTAACATCAAATCCCCAAATCGCAACGGAATTCGTCCGAGACGACCTTGTACTAATTCTGCACCGCGACGAATGGCTAGAACCGTCACATTATACCGTTGACGGAAGCGTAGGTCTTTGAGGGTTGTTCCGATTAAGCGGGAGTTAGATAAAATCAAAACTTCGGCAATTTTTTCCTCTCCTGTAGTCAAAACCGACTCAATGGATTCGGATTCGACTTCTTCTTTAAACTGAACGTCGGGGAGGATATCAAGGCCTCTTTCGTCGCGAATTTTGAGTAAGTCGTCGCGACTGCTACGAACGACTAAAATATCGCCAGATTTTAGCTTTTTATCCCCTAATGGTTGAGCAAAACGCACTTTATTGCGAATGAGTTCTAAAACATCTAAGTCAAATTTGCGTTGAATTTGGCTTTCTTGTAGGGTTTGGTCGATTAGATTAGATTGCGGCGTAATCACAACTTCGCTAAGATAGTTTCGCAGATCGTAATCTTGATTGAGGCGATCGCGATTAGTGGTTTTGCGACGCGGTAACAAACGCGGTGCGATCGCAGCGAGATAAGCCAGTCCCACGCTGAACGTACCTATCCCCAACGGTGTAAATTGGAAGACTCCAAACTCACCATAACCGAGTTGTTGAGCAATCCCACTGGCCAAAATATTTGTCGAAGTCCCCAATAAGGTTAAAGTCCCGCCGAGAATGGTGGCGTAAGATAGAGGAATTAGCAGTTTGGACGGTGAAATGCGCTGTTTTTTGCACCAATCCTCGATAATGGGTAAAAAGATCGCTACGACTGCCGTATTATTAATCAAAGCCGAAATTGGCCCCACCATTGCCCCCATCACAAAAATCTGTCGCGTCAGACTTTTACCTCCCCATTGCAACAGCCAATCCCTGGCAATTTGAATCACTCCCGTGCGATTAATGCCTGCACTCAGGATAAACATTGCCATTACTGTAATAGTCGCTGTGTTGCTAAAGCCAGAAATCCCTTCTTCGGGAGTTACCAAACCCAATAACATTAAGATTACCGCGATCGCAAAAGCCGTCAAATCGATGGGTAACCATTCAACGACAAAAGCAATCAAAGCCAAAACCAGAACAATCAGCGTTAGTACAATTGGATGGGGCTTCATCGCATCCAGGGGTAGCCATTCACCAACCGAACCAATCAACATAAAAACAATGGGCATAAAGCGTTTATTGCCAACTAAAAATTAACAAAAGTTATCGTTGCGATCGCCAGCGCTCGATAATAACCTTACATTGTAGTTGGATAATTCGGGTGTCGAAGGAAAATTAAGACCAACGGCAGACGCAGAAGCCTCTAGACATCAGTTAGTCTTTAAATAAGCCTTTTTAGAATAAATTAGCTGCAATTCCAAGCTTCTTAATAGCTAATTTCATAATAAGGTTAAATTCCTACTGTCCACTACAATTTTTATTAATGGTCTATGACTATGCAATTTAAAGTTCCTAGTATTGCCTGTGAAGACTGCGTCAATACGATTAAAGAGGAAATTCTTGTCCACGAACCCGAAGCCAAGGTATCAGGTAGTGTCGAAGAAAAAACTATTTCTGTTGATACCCAAGCCTCAGAAGAATCTATCAAACAAATGATCGTTGCGGTTGGTCACGAAGTTGCCTAAATCGCCAGTCAAATCTTAACTCAATTGGGGCGTATTCGTCCCCTTTTTTCGCGATCGCCAAATTTTCTGACCTAAAAATATGCCGCTAAATTGCTTTGAGCAACTAGCGGTTTTTCGATTTATTAGAAAGTGGTATCCAAGGATGGATAGGCTACATTCTCTCAATGAAAGACTGTATTAAGTGACTTACTGAAAGGTTTAAGGTATTCCCAGTTTTAGCCCCTTGGGTTAATCCTACCCATCCACCAAGCATCTTGTCTGACAGTTAAAACAAGTCTAACTGCGAACTCAGACGCAGATTATTACTCAACTTTAGTACAGTTCTTCTTCTTGGTGAGTCAGAATTGTACAATCAGACTTAGGATAGGCAACGCAGGTTAGAACAAAGTTGTTATTGATTTGATCGTCATCCAAGAAAGATTGATCGGCTTGGTCAACAGTACCTTCGGTGATTTTACCTGCACAAGTTGAACAAGCACCCGCGCGGCAGGAGTAAGGAAGATCGATACCTTGTTCTTCGGCGACATCGAGAATATACTCATCCTCGGGGACTTCGATAGTTGTGTTGAGTTCTTCCTCTTCGTTGATTAAGGTAACTTTGTAGGTAGCCATAAAAGTAGATTCTTTATCTTTGTGTAAACGGCAGGACTGCTTGAGCTTTAGCTTGGGCTGATAAACTCAATCAGCTTTAATTTTGATACTACGAGAAAAATCCTCTGGGGTTAAGCCGCATTAGTAATGAGATTGTTAATCAAACTTAAAATAAGTTTATTTTATAGTTTTTGCGAGACTTGTGCCGGGAAATTTCGCCCTAATAGTAGAGTTGATTAATCGCTCAATCGCTGCGATTGCGAGAACTACAGCAATTACTATCCGAGGGAATTTTCGCAACTTTATGGACTATTATATTAACTTATCGATAAATAAGTATTGATTAACTGACTCCTAACTGTGTTTTTGCCAGTCCCGTTTCACAACAAAACTTTATGACTTTCCCTTCTCCCCTCGGTATTGGTATTATTGGTACGGGTTTTGTAGCCCAGCGACGGGCTGAAGCCATTCGCCAAGACGATCGCGCTCAATTGATTGCGGTAAGCGGACGAACTCCCGCACGTATTGCCGCTTTTTGTGAAACTTATCAAAACCTGTATCAAGAAGATTGGCAAGCCTTGATTCGCGATCGCGCCATTGATGTCATTGTGGTATGTAGTGTCAATAGCTTTCGCACCGAACCGATTCGAGCGGCTCTTAATGCTGGCAAGCACGTTGTTACCGAGTATCCCCTATGTCTCGATCCTGACGAAGCGGCGGCCTTAATTCAACTCGCTCGCGATCGCGATTTACTGCTTCATGTCGAACACATCGAACTACTAGGAGGCTTACACCAAGCCCTCTTAACTCATTTGCCCCATATCGGCGCAGTTCACTATGCTCGCTATATTACCCTAACTCCTCAACGCCCCGTCGCGCCGCGTTGGTCTTATCATTACGATGATTTTGGATTTCCCCTGAGTGGGGCTTTGTCTCGCATTCACCGTTTTACCGACGCTTTCGGAAAAGTTAACACCGTGTATTGCCAAGCCCGGTTTTGGCAGGATCGCGATCGCTATTATCGGGCTTGTTTGTGCAATGCTCAACTCGGTTTTGCCTCTGGCGCGATCGCCGATATTATTTACGGTAAGGGCGATCGCTTCTGGCGTTCCGAACGTACCCTCGAAATCCACGGTGACGAAGGCACATTGAGCTTTTCTGCCCAAGAAGGTCAACTCATTCGCGGGGAAGTGGTTACTCCCATTGCCTTTCCTCCCCGTCGCGGCTTATTCGCGCGAGATACCCAAGCCGTTTTCGATTATCTGCTGCACCAAACTCCCCTATATGTAACCCCCGAAGCTAGTTTATACTCTCTGCGCGTCGCTGAGGCGGCTCGTCAATCGGCGCGATCGCACCAAGCCATCAATCTCTAACGATTCGTAACCACAGTTTGTATCAACTTTGCCAACTGTTCGGCACTGTCAAACACCGCTAACTCCTTGGCTTTGGCTGCCATAGCCTGTAACTTCGCGGGGGAATTGAGCCACTGCAATACGCGATTTTGTAACTCTTCGGGAGAGAGTTCTTTTTGGCGATACATAATCCCTGCCCCCACTCGTACAAACTCATTGGCATTATAAGCTTGATGGTCTTCGGCGGCGTAGGGATAGGGAATCAGAATAGCGGGAGTTTGGGTAACGGTGAGTTCGGTTAAAGCACTAGCTCCAGCTCGACTAATCGCGAGGGTGGCTCGTTGCAGCAAGCCAGCTACATTCTCGTAGAAGGGTAGAGAGATGTATTGGGGATGTTGCAGTTGGTCGGCATCCGGGTCGCGATCGCCTGTTAAATGTACCACATAAGCCCCTGCTTTAAACCATAACTTCGCCGCTTGACGCACCAATTGGTTGATTGCCACTGCCCCTTGAGAACCCCCCATCACGACGATTAAGGGGGCTTCCGGGGGGATAGGAAGGTCTAGGGGTTGCGGAGTCAAGAAACTGTCTCGCGTGGGCGTTCCCGTCCAAATGGCGCGGTTTTTGGGGAAGTATTGGGCGGTACTCTCGAAGCCCAAGGCAACTTTAGTACACCAAGGGCCAAAAAAGCGGGTCACTTTACCAGGAAGGGCGTTAGATTCGTGGAGAATCACCGGGATATTTTGCCAGCGAGCGGCGAGGATAGCAGGAGCGGCAATATAACCCCCCGTCGTAAAAATAGCGTCAATTTGGCGGTTTTTAAGGATTCGCCGAGTTTGTAAGATCGATCCCCCAAACCGTTGCAGGATTTTGAAGGTTTCTAAGTTTAGGCGGGTTTGGAAGCCTTCTAAATCGACTTGGTGGAGGGGATAGTTTTGGGGAACAAGGGTTTGTTCGAGACGGTTAGGAACGCCTAACCATTCGATTTGACAGTGAGGGAGATGTTGTGCTACTGCGAGAGCGGGAAAGAGATGGCCACCTGTTCCACTGGCTGCAATCAAAATACGCATTACTTCTCAAGTCGTGATTTTTGGGGATTTGGGAGAACCATTCGCGGGGGCTAGAATCCTGTGCCAAAATAGGGGGATTGAATATAGATTGCGATCGCCCTTAATTTTCAAGAATGATTCAATTATCCAAACTATCACTAATGCGTAATTTGCTGACTCAGTTTCGACCCTTCACGGTGGCTTTTTTGCTGAGTTGCGGTGGTACAGTGGGTTGGACTGCTACGGTTCAAGCGGCTACCCCCGAAACTGCACCGCCGGAATTAAAGGTAATGCTTAATGGTATTGAGCAAGCAGCCAATCAAGAGAATTTAGACCAGATTTTGGGGTTTTACAGCCCAAGTTACCGCAATTCCGATGATATTAGTCGCGATCGCCTGGCGGAAGCTCTGCAACAGTTTTGGAATGAGTATGATAATGTGACTTATCGTACCGAATTACGTTCTTGGGAACAACAAGGCGATCGCATTATTACGGAAACAAGCACCTACGTCACGGGAACGCAAGTCCGAGAAAACCAGCAAGTGACTTTAGAGGCGATGTTGCGATCGCGCCAAGTGTTACAAAATAATCAAATTGTAGACCAAGAAATCCTTGCCGAAGAATCAAAATTATTCTGGGGAGATAATCCACCAGAAGTAAGAGTAAATCTTCCCGAAAGAGTGCGTCCGGGTCAAAAATACTATTTTGATGCCATTGTCACAGAACCTTTGGGAAATAATTTATTACTAGGAACGGCGTTAGAACAAGATATTAATGGCGATCGCTTTTTTGAAGCGAATGAATTAGAATTCGACTTGTTACAAGCAGGGGGTTTATTTAAACAAGGAACAGCCCCCGATTCGGAGAAAGATATTTGGTTATCTGCGATCGTTGTACGCAATGATGGTGTAACTACTGTGACTCGTCGTTTGCGAGTAGAACGTTAATTTGTTGTTGGTTGTTGGTTGTTGGTTGTTGGTTATTAGCGATTAAGGGGCAGTAGGTCTTGGGCAGTCGGGGGAAGTGGGATGAATGCCCCTCCAAAGATGTCAGAAACTTTGGCTCTTAGAGCGGACTTTCAAAGTGGCTCAACGCTAGAATACATAAAGGTTTCAGCATCAAAAAATGGATTTAAGTTTCTGGAGAGAGTTATTAGTTACTGGTCACTGAAAATCCCCCGACTGCCCCTTATCGCTGATGACTGAAAAAGCTGCCTCATTAGATACTGATACAGAAAATTTATTTCACTTGATAGAGGATAATCAACAACGATTTTGTCAAAATTAAAAGCAACGCTTTATTTAAAATTGACTTTAACTCCTCTATCAAATGCAAAATAAAATACTTTCTCTCACCGCTTTAATAACAGCGAGTGTTGCTTTCGTCTTTCCGTTGCAACCGCAAACCCAAGCCCAAGAATATCCCGGTTGTTATGTCGTTCGTCCTAATGGGCGCTTTGTCGATCTCGATCCCCTGTGTGTAGAAGAAGAACCGACCAAACAAGAGCAAAGTGCTATTTCTGCGGCTAATAGCGCTGAATGTCAAGCTTTGTTAGTCGTTGTTACTGAAAATTTGCAACCCAATACGGAAACAGTTATTGCTTCTACCAATAACTCAACAACTGTGCAATTTCAAGCAGATATAGATAACACAAGGACAGGCTTAAGAGAGTTTAACCAAGACCTAGAAAATCTCAATCTCGAAGATACAGAACTAATCCAATATCGCTCGATTTTAGTCGCCAATAATGACAATATTAGCGTAGTTTTGAGTGACTTTGCCGAAGACGCGATCGCGCAAAACGAACCCGAACGTTTACCCACAGCCGCCGTTCTCCAAACTGAAATTAATACAGCCTCAGAAGACATTGTTGAGGATATCGAAGATTATTGTTTGGGGTCAAATAATGCCAGCGAAACCATCGAAAATGAGGTACAAGGCATCGAAACCACTACCACCCCCATGAACGCCAGCGAAACCGCAGAACTTGATACCGAGGAGACAGAAATTGAACCCACTGCCCCAGGTATGGGGGAAATGCCTTCACTGGAGTCAACTCCCTAACCTGCTATGGAGTCATTGCGATCGCGATCGCACTTCCATAATAACCGCGATCGCCCAAAACCCCCAACCAACTCACCCCTCGGTAAATACGGATAAGCCAAAATAAGGTTGTCCAAGTTCAGTAGGTATTTACCATGCTTGACAACCTCCAACTGCTTCCCGGTGCAATTTCTGAAATCCTCGCGACTGCCGCAGAAACTGGACAACTCACCCTCTCAGACCGTTATGGCTTGATGGCAGCAACCATGACCGATAACCTCGAAGAAGACGAAATTAGAGCCATGAATCGCATTCTACGGGCAGTAGCGCGAGGCCGCGTTACAATCGCCACAAGCTGACGCAAGCAGACACCGAGATGCCAGCTTCTAGCCCTACTTGTGAGTCATGGTGTAGATGCCATCCCAACTTTCCGGCGGGGGAGAACTAAGATATTTCTGCGATCGCGTAATATGAAGTAACGTGGCGCGGTCTTGGGGAAAAAGATCGTGGGCGGCGAAGAAATGATTGAGAGCCTTCTGAAAATGCCGTTGACTGTAGGCAGCGCGTCCCTGATGATACAACTCCAAAAAAGATTCTAACTCGCCATCAACGCGATCGCCCGCCAACCCAATCAACTCATAAATACTCACCGCTTGGGTTTTTCCCTTCACCCGCGTCTTATCCAACTCCCGCGTCCTCAGCCGTTCCTCCCCGCACAAACGCCGGGTAAACTCGCTGATAATAATGTCGCAGCCATACTCCTTCGTCAAACTCTCCAACCGCGCGCTCAAATTCACCCCATCCCCAATCGCCGTATAATCCATCCGCTTACTCGAACCAATATTGCCCGAAACCACCTCACCCGAACTCACCCCAATACCAATCCGAATCAAAGGTTGACTCTCAAACAAGCGATTTTTATTAAACTCCACCAAACGCCGACGCATATCCAACGCCGACAACACCGACAGCCAAGCGTGATTTTCTTGCAGAGGTAACGGCGCACCAAACACCGCCATCAACGCATCCCCAATAAACTTATCCAGCGTCCCCTGATGATCGAAAACCGCCTCCACCATCGTTTCAAAATACTGATTCAGCAGCGTCACCACCTCCGTCGCTTCCAAGTTTTCCGTCATCGTCGTATAACCGCGAATATCCGAAAACAAAATCGACACCTCTTTGCGTTCCCCCACCATCAGGGCTTCGTCCCCCAACTCCATCACGCGGTCTGCCACCCCCGGAGTCATATAGCGGTACAGCGTCGATTTCATGCGCTTCTCGCTGCTGATATCCTCCAAAACGACTAATGCCCCTCTAGACCCCCCTTCAGGGTTAGTTAGGGGATTTACCGTCAAGTTGACATTCCGTTCGATAATTCGTACTTGGTCGGCAGTTAACGCTACACCCGTTTGCTTTTCCACGGGTTTCTCATTCCACGGCAAATAAATCTGAGAATCTTCTCCTTGAGGAATCGCTAAAATGGACGCACCACCACTCTGACTTTTGGTTTTCGCACTCGTATAAATTCCCACTTTTAAAGTTTGTTCGGGAACGTAATGTTTAGCCCCTATTTTCAAACTATCTCGTACCCGAAACTGAAGATGGTCTACCGGGACAACTTCCCACACATAACGCCCAATTAATTTACACTCCCAAAAAGAGCGGACTTTGGCATTATGAAATTCATCCTCCGGGCAGCCTAATAGTTCAATTGCCGCATCATTAATCGTGACAATTTTACCTTCCAAATCTGTCGAAATAACCGCATCCGATAAACTTTCAAGAATATCTTTTTGATACTGTTTTTCCGTTAAAACTGTTTCAAATAACTTAGCATTTTCAATGGCAATTCCCGCTTGAATATTAAACGCCTGCATAAATTCTTCATCAGACGTGGTAAAACTGCCTTGTTCTTTATTAATTAACTGCGTCACCCCAATTAACTCGCCATTTGAGTTATATACAGGCATACACAGAATATTGCGGGTTTGATACCCCGTGCGTTTATCGGCAGACGGGTCAAAACGGGGGTCTTTATATGCGTCGGGAATATTTAAACTTTTGCCTGTAGAAGCCACATAACCCGCAATACCGCGATTAATCGGGATGCGTAGCTCAATCGTCGTTTTACCGTCAGCTTTCGCCACCTTCGTCCACAATTCGCCCTTTTCCTTACTCAAAAGCCACAAGGTACTGCGGTCAGCCTTCATCAGACGACGGGCTTGTTCCATCACCGCTTTGAGAGTCGCTTCCAAGTCGAGACTTTGACCCAAACTAGAAGTCGCTTTCAGTAATGCCGATGCGCCTCTTTGATTGCGAGCCGCCATGTAGAAAGATTGACAAGTTTCGAGGATAATACCAATAGAAGCCGCAAAATCGTGAAAGCGGGCTTCATCTTCGGCATTAAACGGCATATCTCCCGCTTTATTCAGCAATTGCACCACCGCAACCACTTGACCGCGACTGCTGGTAATGGGCATACACAACAAAGTCTTAGTGCTGTAGCCGGGACGTTCGTCGATTTCCGGGTTGAACAGGGGATGCTGATAAGCATGGGGAATGTTGAGAGACTTGCCCGTCGCAGCCACATAACCGGATACACCGACATTGATGGGGATGCGGAGGTCTTTTGGTTCGCTGTTATCCCCGTTAACTTTTGCCCAAAGTAAACCCTTCGCCGAGTCTACCAAAAAAATGATTGTGCGATCGGCCTTGAGGATTTGACCAATCTTGAGGGTAAACGCTTCCATGACCTGTTCGAGCATGGTTTCGAGCGCCTCGTTGTTAATCATATCGAGAGCGCGAAGAAACTGCTGAAACTCGGCAGTGATAAAGTCCAGTAAACAAATAAACTCATTAATCGATAAATCCTTGACGCGATTGGTCAAAGCATTAGCACGATTAAACTGAGTTAATTGTGTGAGGGTTGCGAGGATACTTCCGGTGTTGGATAGTGTCATGGAAAGCAACAGAATCAATAATTTAGCTTGATGCCCTACTGAGGTGGAGAAGTTGCCTTAGCCCTGAGAAACATTAATTCCAGATTTGGAGCTAATTGTAACAACCTTTTCCAGCAAATAGTTGTTGTACAAATTACCGATACACCCCCACTGTCACCCAAAATGAATTTCTATTAACTAATGTATCTTTTTCTGGGGTCTGCTTCAAACCGTAATTTCACGAGGGCGATCGCCCTCCTGGTGTAAAGTTTTAGAAAGAACGCGACTGTCAAATCCCCTTAGCTGTCGAGTCCGCCCTCATCGGACTGGGTTACATTGATTCCCCAAACCCTACTTATCAACTTAGTCCTCGCAGAGGGACTTTGCCTCATTAGCCCCGGATTTTAATCCGTGGGCGGGTTAACGGGACAGACGGTATATTTAAACCGGATTTGGTATAAAGTGTGTCACGGCACTATATATAGCATCAAACAATTAAGCCCATTTCCCGTGGGAGAGGGGTTTGGGGTGAGGGCAAACCTACTCCATTGCCTCCCACTCCCCCGAAGGAATAAACGCCGCCCAGAAATAAGGATGTTGATACTCCGCATCATTCAACATCGCCAACTGCACCTGCCGCAACGCATCACTCCGCCCCTCCCCATCAATGAGACGCTGATAATAATCCACCATCAACTCCTCTGTCCCCCTATCCGACACCTTCCACAAACTAATGAGTTGACTTTCTGCCCCCGCAATAGCCAAAGCCCGACGCAAACCATACACCCCCTCACCATTCGCCACATCTCCCACTCCCGTCTCGCAAGCCGAAAGCACCACCAACTGCGTCCCCCGCAAATTCAAACCCGCCACTTCCAACGCTGTCAACACCCCATCCTCATCCGCACCGCTAGAGCGAGCATGAATCCCTGCCAGCGCCAAACCCGAACGCAAAAGCGGATTTTCTTGGTCTACGGGGGCTGAAGTCTCAGATTCTAGGCGTATTCCCAAAACACCGCCGCGATTATCAAAGGGATTTGCTGAAGGAGCGACTAAATCCACATTGAGGAAAAAGCCGTGGGTGGCAATATGCAGAATGCGCGGGGCTTCCACTTGCTTAATCGCCTGTTCCGTCGCCTCCAATTGCGTCAAAACCGTCGCATTGGGTAATAAAGGCTGAATTGCCTCAGCTTCCCTCGCTGTTCCCGGTAACGCCCCAAAACGGATACTATCGAGATCGTTCGAGCGTCGATTGCTACCGCGATTAAAAGCAATTTCTGAGTTATTTACTCCGGGTTCGTCATAATCGGGATTGGCGACAATTACCGAGGCTTGACGGGGTTCTTGTTTATTTTCCAAACGCAGCAAATCCCGTCCCGTGGTGAGGTAAGTAATTTGATAATTCTCCACGAGATATTGATTATTTTCGTCCACCAAGGCGGCAAAAGGAATCAGGTTTAGCTGACTATCGGGAGACAGCAGAATGTGAGTTTTATCCCCCAATTTCGCCCGAATCGGCTGCATCAGCATTGCGTCGAGTTGACGAGCATTATCTCGTAAAGTATCCAGACTTCCGTAACTCGCGAGAGAGTTTTGTAAAGCTTTGGCGGCTGCGTTGATGGGTGCAGCTTCCCCTAAATCCACCCACTGGGGCGCACCTGTAGCCTGGAGGATATAAGCCGCATAACGAGGCTCACCCCATCGCTGTCCCGGTTCAGCTTGCGCATCAAAAGGTCTGTAAAGCGTTAACTCAACTAAGGCTGCATCTGCGGGAATTTGTTGCTGTATCGCTGCAATGGTGATAGATTGGCTAATCGTACGAAACTCAGCACTACGACGCGAAAGTTCGGCTTCGAGTTGGTTGGCTTCGGCTTTGAGGTTGGCAACTTGGGTTTCGTATGCGTCTTGGCTGATATTCTCCGGTTTGTTGTAGATTAGGTTTGCCAGTTGGGTGCGGGTATTGGTGAGTTCATCGAGGAGTTGTTGATTTTCTGGGGTTAAGTTTTCCCGAATCAGTTGGATATTTTCGGTGAGAGCATCCAGAATACGTCCTTTGCGCCGTAGCAGCGTGGTGAAAGCGATTTGAGCTGCTTCAGGGTTGTTGGGGGCATCTTGGAGATGTAGAGAAATTACACCATGAGTTTCATCAGACAGAGTATTCATGTAAGCCTGTTTTTGGGCTTCCGAACCTGTGGTGAAGATAAGGGAGAGATTGTTTTCTTTGATATTAAGGCTGCGACTGAGATAGTCGGTTGCTAAAGCAATATCTCCTTGCACTTGGTACAGTCTTACCAATCCAGTGAGGCTACTGGCAACAGAAGGATGGTTGCTACCGTAGGTTTGTTCGTCGATAGCGAGGGCGCGTTGCAAGAGGGATTCGACTTCGGAGTAGTTCCCCATGTCCGAGTACAGTCTTGCCAATACACTGAGGCTACCGGCAAAAGAAGGATGGTCGCTGCCGTAGGTTTGTTCGTATATGGCTAAGGCTTGTTGTAAGAGGGATTCGACTTCGGAGTAGTTCCCC
>JAWQFT010000002.1:87325-87812 GCA_035968055.1 Jaaginema sp. PMC 1080.18
AGCTTCGGAGTAGTTCCCCATGTCCGAGTACAGTCTTGCCAATCCAGTGAGGCTATTGGCAATGTTGGGATGGTCGCCCCCCCAGTCATAAATGGCAAGAGCGCGTTGCAAGAGGGGTTCGACTTCACTGTAGTTCCCCATATTGCGGTGTAGGTTTGCCAATCTAGTGAGGCTACTGGCAACAGAAGGATGGTCGCTGCCGTAGGTTTTTTCGTATATGGCTAAGGCTTGTTGTAAGAGGGATTCGACTTCGGAGTAGTTCCCCATGTCGGAGTACAGTCTTGCCAATCCAGTGAGGCTACTGGCAACAGAAGGGTGGTCGCTGCCGTAGGTTTGTTCGTAGATGGCTAAGGCTTGTTGCAAGAGGGGAAGTGCTGTTGCAGACTGCCCTTGTTGATACAGTTCAAAAGCTTGGTCATTAAGTCGCTCAACTTGAGCGGCTTGTTCGTCAATGGTGAGGGCGCGTTGCAAAAGGGATTCGGCTTCG
>JAWQFT010000002.1:87912-92804 GCA_035968055.1 Jaaginema sp. PMC 1080.18
TCTCTAAGGCGGTCGGCTTCGTTAAGTTGAGCGGCTTGTTCGTCAATGGTGAGGGCGCGTTGCAAAAGGGATTCGGCTTCGGAGTTGTTCCCCATATTGCGATGTATGCTTGCCAATCCATTGAGGCTACTGGCAACAGAAGGATGGTCGCTGCCGTAGGTTTGTTCGTAGATGGCGAGGGCGCGTTGCAAGAGGGGAAGTGCTGTTTCATACTGCTCTTGTTGATACAGTTGGAAAGCTTTGTCTCTAAGGCGGTCGGCTTCGTTAAGTTGAGCGGCTTGTTCGTCAATGGTGAGGGTGGGAGTGGGTTCGGTTTGTGCTAGAGCAGGAACACCCCCTAAGTGGAGACTCAGGAGAAGGAAGCCGCCTGCGAGGTGTTTGAGGGATTTTGCCATGAGAGTTGCGGATGAAAGCTACAACTTAGTATATTTCTGTAGGCTAGGGAGCTTATGCAGTTTTGGGGATGGTGTGGCGATACATTTGTGGCTTGAGAGATTGAAGTTTCGAGTATCAAGTAGGGTGCTGTTAGCGTAGCGTAACGCACCGAAATCTGAGCGCTTTGGCTTAAGCGGTGGGTTACGGCGGATTTCTAGATTGCAGTCATAGTATAGGTTTCAGCAGCCTAAACCACCCTACGCGCGATCGCACTCTGGGGAATTAAAAACCCCGGTTTTTTCAAAAAACCAGGGTTTTGTTGCGTACTTGAGATGGTGAGGTTACGACATCACTTTTTCAGGTTCAGCAACTTCGGGGGAATCGCTGCGACCGTTACCATCACTCTCACTCAAAGGTTTGGGCGAACCGTAGTAAGCATCAATCAACAACTGTTTCAAGTCGCCAATAAGAGGATAGCGAGGATTAGCGCCAGTACATTGGTCGTCAAAGGCTTGGTCGGCTAACTCGTCGAGTTTGGCGAAGTATTCCGCCTCGGTGTCGCGGAGGGCATCTTTCATAGCGGTGGGGATGTCCACTTGTCGCTTCAAGTCTTCCACTGCGGCAATCAGTCGCTCGATTTTCTCGTCTTCGGTGTCGCCGCCGAGTTTGAGATAATCAGCAATCATCGAGTAACGCCACTTCGCGTTGGGATACTTGTATTGCGAGAAGGTCGCTTGTTTAAAGGGTGCGTCGGTGGCGTTATAGCGGATAACGTGGGAGATGAGGAGGGCGTTGGCCAAGCCGTGGGGAACGTGGAACATTCCGCCGAGTTGGTGCGCCATCGAGTGACAAATGCCGAGGAAGCCGTTGGCAAAGGCCATACCCGCCATCGTTGCGGCATAATGGACTTTTTCGCGGGCTTTCGGGTCGTTTGCGCCGTTTTTGTACGACCGAGGCAGATATTTGAATAAGAGGCGGATGGCTTCTAAGGCGAGTCCGTTGGTGTATTCCGACGCGAAGACGGAAACATAAGCTTCAATCGCATGAGTTAAGGCATCCACCCCCCCAAAAGCTGTGAGGGTTTTGGGCATATTCAAGACCAACTGCGGGTCTACGATCGCCATCGTCGGGGTTAAGGCATAATCAGCTAAGGGGTACTTAATGTGATTATTGCGGTCGGTGACTACGGCAAAGGGAGTCACTTCCGAACCCGTCCCAGAGGTGGTAGGAATCGCCACCATCATCGCTTTTTCCCCCAGAGGCGGCAAGTCATACACCCGCTTGCGGATGTCCATAAAGCGCATCGCCAGCCCTTCAAATTCGATGTCCGGGTGTTCGTACATCAACCACATAATCTTGGCCGCATCCATCGGCGAACCGCCCCCAATGGCAATAATCACATCCGGTTCAAAGGTGTTCATCATTGCCAAGCCCCGTTGTACGGTATCCAGGGAGGGGTCGGGTTCGACATCATAGAAGATATCGTAGGTAAGGTCGATTTCTTCGAGGACGGCTTCGAGGTCTTTGGTCATTCCCAATTCATAGATGGGTTTGTCGGTGACAATGAAGGCGCGTTTTTTCCCGGCTAACTCGCGAATGGCCACGGGGAGAGAACCGTATTTAAAGTAAATCTTCGGCGGTACTCGGAACCACAGCATATTTTCCCGGCGTTCAGCCACGGTTTTGATGTTGAGGAGGTGTTTGGGTTCGACGTTTTCGCTGATGGAGTTACCACCCCAAGTGCCACAACCGAGGGTGAGGGAGGGGTCGAGGCGGAAGTTGTAGATGTCGCCAATTGCCCCTTGAGAAGACGGCGTATTAATCAGGACGCGGGCGGCTTGTACTTTGTCTTCAAACTGCTGGATGTGTTCGCTGTTGAAGGTGGAGGTATAAAGGGCGGCGGTGTGGCCGCGTCCGCCAAATTCGACCAGGGATTCGGCGGTTTCGACGGCGGTATCGAAGTCGGGGACGCGATACATGGCCAAGATGGGGGAGAGTTTTTCGTAGGCAAAGGGTTCGTCTGCACCCACATCCTCAACTTCGGCAATGAGGACACGAGTGCTGTGGGGAACGCTAAAGCCTGCGAGTTCGGCAATTTTCCAGACGGGCTGACCAACAACTTCTCCGTTAAGGCGGTGGTTGATGATGAGTTTTGCGCCGAGTTTTTGCCGTTCTTCAGGGGTGACGAAGTATGCGCCCCGCTTGATAAATTCTTGTTTAACTTCTTCGTACACGGTATCAACGACAACGACGGATTGTTCGCTGGCGCAAATCATACCGTTATCGAAGGTCTTGCTGAGGAGAATCGAGGAAACAGCCATTTTGATGTGGGCGGATTCGTCGATGAGGGCGGGGGTATTACCTGCACCGACTCCCAGGGAAGGATTACCGGAGGAGTAAGCGGCTTTGACCATTCCGGGGCCACCTGTTGCCAGGATAAGCTTGATATCTTGGTGTTGCATCAGGGCTTGGGAGAGGGGAACAGTGGGTTCGTCAATCCAGCCAATGATATTTTCTGGTGCGCCAGCAGCGACGGCGGCATCGCGGACGATACGGGCGGCTTCGATGGTGCAGTTTTTGGCGCGGGGGTGGGGCGAAAAGATGATGGCGTTGCGGGTTTTGAGGGCGATGAGGGCTTTGAAGATGGCAGTGGAGGTGGGGTTGGTGGTGGGGACAATACCAGCGAGAATGCCCACGGGTTCGGCGATTTTCTGGAAGCCGAAGGATTTATCTTCTTCGATGAGGCCGCAGGTTTTTTCGTTTTTGTATTTGTTGTAGATGATTTCGGAGGCAAAGTGATTTTTGATTACTTTGTCTTCGACGATGCCCATTGCGGTTTCGGCAACGGCCATTTTGGCGAGGGGAATGCGGGCGGCGTTGGCGGATAGGGCTGCTTTTTTGAAGATATTATCGACTTGTTCTTGTGAAAAGTTAGCGTAGGTTTGTTGAGCGTCTTTGACCCGTTGGATGAGGGTTTCGAGGTCGGCGTTTGTTTTAACTTCAAGTACCATAGTTTCCCCCAGAAGTTTTGCTGTGGCGAGTTCTTTTTGTCTTTACTCTACTTTTAATGGTAGCTTGATTTTGGGGTCAGGGAAAGGGGTTGAAATGTTAAATTTTTCGTTGTTTAAGAAAGTTTTAAAAGGATGACTTTTGAGGATTTCTGTGGTATTTTTTGGGAGTTGAGTTTATGAGAGAGAATGTTTATTTTTGTGAATTGAGGTCAATTCACATCCAAGGTTTAACGATAGGGTGCATCTAATTGAGGCAGAGCCTCAACAGCAGCATTCCTAGGTAGAACCTAGGAACGAGGTTTTAAATTCAATTTAATAGGAATATTTTGTGATGAGACGGACAAAACGCCGAAAAAAATGGATAACGAAAGCTGCTTTGATTCGCCTTGGGGTTGGGTTTATAGTGTTGTTGGGTCTTTCGCTTTGGATATGGTCAAAAATGATTTATATGCCGGGGGAAAGCTATTCTGGGGCGTTACCGAGGTTGACGGCGGAGGAAGCTTTAATTGAAACAGAGTTGATGCAAGATGTGAGGTTTATTGCTGATGAGATTGGCGAACATAATTATATTTTTTATGATAATTTGGCAGAGGTAGAACGTTTTTTGCAGGAGTCTTTTGAGGAAATAGGTTATGCTGTAGAACGCCAAACTTATACTGTTAACGATCGGAATTTTAGTAATCTGGCAGTGGAAATTAAAGGTAGTCAAAATCCCGATGAAATTGTGATTGTTGGCGCACATTACGACTCGGTTGTGGGGAGTCCGGGGGCGAATGATAATGGGACGGGGGCAGCAGCAGTATTGGCTTTAGCAAAGGCTTTTGCCGGAAAAGATATTAAACGAACTTTGCGCTTTGTGGAGTTTACTAATGAAGAACCGCCTTTTTTCTGGACGGAAAATATGGGGAGTTTGGTTTATGCAAAGGGTTGTGAAGAACGTCAAGAAAATGTAGTGGCAATGCTGAGTTTGGAAACGATGGGTTATTTTTCTGATGAACCGAAAAGCCAAAAGTATCCTTTGGGTTTGTTGGATAAAGTTTATCCTGATGTGGGTAATTTTATTGCTTTTGTAGGTAATTTAGATTCGGGTTCTTTGGTGAGAAAGGTTATTAAAAACTTCCGCAGTCATACGAATTTTCCGTCTGAAGGGGTGGCACTTCCGGGGAAAGTTCCGGGGGTAGGTTGGTCGGATCATTGGTCGTTTTGGCAAGTCGGTTATCCGGCTTTAATGGTGACGGATACTGCTCCTTTTCGCTATGGGGAGTATCATACAATGCAGGATACTACAGATAAGATTGATGGCGATCGCGTGGCGCGGATTGTGGCAGGTTTGCAGCGCACGATTGAGAGTTTAGTCAATGAATGAAATTTTACCCGTTATCCCGTTAAGCCGCCCACGGATTAAAATCCGGGGCTAACAATACAAAGTCTGCCTTCGCGGACTAGAGATATAACCCCCATTCCGCACTTCAAAGTGTAGTACAAAGTGTGTCAAAAAGGGAGAGT
>JAWQFT010000003.1:0-503 GCA_035968055.1 Jaaginema sp. PMC 1080.18
CCATACACCGCCGCGATCGCCCCCACCCCAAACAAAGCCGGTAATGCCCGTAACTGCCAAATCAAGGGTAAATCCGTACCCTGTAGCGCCCACAGCCAGCGATTCATGAGACAGAAAAATAACGGCGGATGCGTTGATTGTGCCGTCAAATGCTGCGCGATCGCCCCACAACCGATCCCAGGCTGTAATTGAAACAGCGTCTTAACCTCAGCGATGGGAATCACCTCCCCTAGAGGTAAGTTCTCAAAGCTTTGCCCTAAACTAAATAAAGCCGTAAACACTTCATCCACCCAGATCGGCTTGGCTGCCAAATTTCCCAAACGTAAGACTGTTCCTAGGATGAGGATTGCCCATAAGGTTGTTAGATGGGAGAGAGAAGAAAGAGGGGGGAGAGGGGGAAGAAACTTGATTGCAACCTTCCGAATCCTTCGCAATTGCTTACTCATCGTTCGCATAACCAGTAATAAAAAACCCGTAAACCATCAGAAAAACCTCTCCCCAAT
>JAWQFT010000003.1:603-92352 GCA_035968055.1 Jaaginema sp. PMC 1080.18
TGCCGATTGCCCAAAACTAATGCCCAAGACCCAAGACCTACTGCCTAATTCCCCCGATTGCCGATTGCCGATTGCCGATTGCCCAAAACTAATGCCCAAGACCCAAGACCTACTGCCTAATTCCCCCAACTATTGATGACTGACCTAACGCTAAACGATCGCGATCGCCAACTCCAAGAACTGCAAACCAGTTTACGTCCCGGTCAGCAAAGCCTGGCAGACTGGCAAGGAGGACGTTTAGCCGTTTCTGCCGTTCCAGGGGCAGGGAAATCTCACAGTTTAGCTGTCGCTGCCGCGATCGCGATCGCCCGTTACCAACTGCATCCCAAACGCCAACTCCTGGTGGTTACCTTCACCCGATCGGCTGCTGCTGCGATCAAAAGTAAAATTCGCGATCGCCTCAAAGACTTGCGCCTCCCCCTCGGTAGCTTCAGCGTCCAAACCCTCCACGGCTTGGCCCTCAATATCGCCTCGCGTCATCCCGACATTTCCGGCCTCAACCTCGAAACCCAGACCCTCGTCACCCCCAACCAAAGCCATTATCTCCTCAAAAACGCCGTCGAACAGTGGATTAGCCGTAACTCCCAACTTTACCAAACCTTACTCGCTGGCAATCAATTTGATGGCGAAGAAAGCGAACGCTTGCGCCGACAATCCGTACTCCGTACCGAAGTTCTGCCCAGTTTAGCTCATACCGTCGTGCGCGAAGCCAAAAGTTCGCGGTTGCGCCCGGAAGACCTCTACAACTTCAACACCCAAGCCCCCGATAGTTACAATATTTTGGCGGTAGCGGCAGGATTATACGAAAACTACGAAAAGTTATTGCGATCGCGTAACTTCATCGACTACGACGACATGATCCTCGCTGCCTTACGAGTTCTCAACAATCCCAGCATTCGGCAACTCTGGCAAAACCAAATCTTCGCCGTTTTTGAAGACGAAGCCCAAGATTCCACCCCCCTACAATTTTCTCTCCTCGAAACCCTCGCCGCTAGTCCCGACAATCCCGACTTTCTCAATATTGCCCGCGTCGGCGACCCCAACCAAGCCATCAACTCCACTTTTACCCCTGCCGATCCCGTTTATTTCAACCGTTTCTGCGATTTATGCGCCACGGAGGGCAATCTGGCCACCATGAATCAAGCCGGACGCAGTAGCCCCATTATCCTCGATGCGGCCAACTACCTTTTAGCTTGGGTCAATCAGCAATGGCAAAAAGACCCCGATGCTCCTCCCTTCCGACCGCAAAACATTCTCCCAGTCGCCCCAGATGACCCCCAAACCAACGCCAATCCTACTCCAGAAGGTTTAGGATTAGAAATTTACCAACCCCCCGATATCAACGCCACAGTGCAGAGTATTGGCGATCGCGTCACCCAACTCTTTCAAGATAATCCCGACCGCAGCGCCGCCATTCTCGTGCGCGAAAACCGTCAAGCCCGCTTCCTCCAAGCCAAACTCACCGAACTACTGCGCGAAACCGGGATTACCGTGTACGAAGTAGGCGAAAATCAGCGTAACTCCCACATTCCCCTCGAAATCTACAAACTGCTGCAATTTATCGACCGTCCCCACTCCCCCGACAGACTCAAAACCGCCCTCGAAGTCTTAGCTTCTTCCCCCCGACAACTGATCGCCGTGCAAGACCTTAACAGCCTCGCCACCGCCCCCGAAAAGTTCCTTTACCCCAATCCCCTCGATCCGCCTCAAAAAAGCGCGATCGCCCAAGCTCGTCGCTATTGCACCCAACTTCTCAATGCTCGTATGACTTTGGGGCCTTATCAACTTATTTCCTTTCTCGGTATGACGTTGCGTTACACGGGTTCAGAACTGGCTACTGTCCAGAAATTGAGCGATCGCATCGCCCAACAAACCACAGGACGCAACTCTCTCAAAACCATCCTCCAAGCCCTCGGCGAAATCGTCACTGCCGAACGCTTTGAGGGAGTTGAAGAAGACAGCGAAGACATCTACACCCGCCCCAAACAACTCACTATTATCACGATGCACAAAGCCAAAGGTCTCGATTGGGATTACGTCTTCTTGCCTTTTCTTCACAGCGATGTCCTGCCGGGCGATCCTTGGATTCCCACCGCCGCCCAATTTCTCGGTGACTTTACCCTCGCCGAAGTCGCCCGCGCCCAAATCCGCACGGCTTTGCATCAACAGGACATCCAAGGAGACAACTCCCCAGTTAAGCTACCCCTCCCCCTCGTGGCTTGGGACGCAGCCAACCAACTCAAAAAAGCCGAAGAATACCGCTTACTCTACGTTGCCATGACTCGTGCCAAACGCTTGTTGTGGCTGTCTGCCGCCCAGCAAGGCCCTTTTCGTTGGAGTACCCTAAGTTGGCAGAAAGCCGATAATTTCCAGAAAAAAAACGCCAGCCCAGCCATAATGGCACTGAGAAAGCGTTTTGCGAAACATTGCTTGCGTTTTTAAATTTTTATTGTTATTTTTTGCTGTTGACGCGATCGCGCTTTTTTAACTCAGACAGTCTGCCATCGTATCCAAAAGCCGGGGCAAGGGAACTCCGGCAAACCGCGATCTGTCTTGAGTTCAGCCTCCCCCCATTGTTGCCTGGGCAAGTCCGATAAAGAGCGGGATGCCGATGGCGATCGCAACTGGCGTACCGACGGCAGTGGATGCGCCAATATAGGCGGAGGGATTCGCTTTAGGAATACCAGCCCGTAAAGTCGGCGGTCCGGAGATATCGGAACTAGAAGCGGAAATAACGGCGAGAAGTGCCACTCCACCAGGGCTGAATCCTGTGGCAGTGTGGGCAATCCAGCCGAGACCGAAAGCGATGAATCCATGCAGTAACGGTGCGATCGCGGCATAGACGGCGTACCACTGAGCGACTTTACGCAACTCGCCAATTCGCGACCAAGCTTCCATACCCATAACCAGCATCAGGATCGACAACAAACCCCGGAATAACGGTTCGTAGAAGCTGTCAACGACACTTTCGGGACGAGTTAATAAGCCTAGAGCCATACCGAGTAACAATGCTGAGAGAGCCGAACCCTGGAGACTTTCTTTGATAATCGGCCAAATTTCAACGCCCTTACCTTGATCCTCGCGGTATTCTTGCCGAGTGGCGGGATACTCTGACTCGCTCGTATATTCCCCTGGAGCAACGGGTTTCTCGTCGAGGGCTGCTCGCTGGGCTTTTTTCTTACTGGTATAGATACTAGCGATGACAATTGCTGTTACGAGGGCTGGAATATCCATGAAGGGGTAAAGTGCGCCAGCCCAGGGTTCGTAGTCGATGCCTTGCCCGTCAAGTACCGTGATACCCGCAGCGAGGGTAGAGCCACTCACCGCACCGAACAAACCCCCGGTGGCAATGGCATCGACAGTTTTGATGTTCGGCAGCAGAGCTAATGTATAGCGTGCAATAAATACGATAACTATCCCAAGTATTACGGCAAACAGTGCAGGTAATAACATCTCCGCTAAGTCAGCATTGCGGATGGCAATACCGCCCTTCAGACCCACTTTCATCAGCAGCATGAAAACGATGAACTTATAAATCGCATCAGGGATTTGTAGTCGGCTACCGAGAGCGGCAATGATAATACCCCCAATCAGAAAACCGAGCGTCGGGGACTGCAACTGCTCCCCAAATTTCATCAAAAAATCGGACAAGAATTCCACTTTACCTCCCATAGATTGAGCCCTATTAAGACTCGAATCTCTATCTGTTTAAGTCTATGCGCTTAAGTTTATCTTAAAAGTTGCACAAAATCGCGATCGCGCTTCATGGAAATGCCAAATTTTAATCATAAGTTTTCCTTTTGTTTTCAGAAAACTGGCATATCTCTAGCCAATATAGAGCCTGACTCGTTAGCTGAAGCGCACCGGAAACCTCGATACAGTCGGGCTTTCGACTATATTCTGGCGTTAACTCCCGCTAATCGATCGAGAGTTCCGAGGGAGTTGTGGATGGCTCATAAGTCGTGGACGGACTGGAATTGTGATTCGCGAGATTAAACCATCCTACCGCGAGTAAGACACCAAACCCACAGCCCCACAAAAAAGTCCAGGCATGAGACGCATCGAGTACGCACAGTAGGCGGCGATCGCTACTATATATCTGTACGAGCCAGCCTTCACTGGTATTATCAAGTTTGGTTTGCAATTGAGTTGGGTTAAATTTTTTCATGATGTATGCTCCATGTCGCCACAAAAAAACGATGTTCATAGACAAAAACCTATGCTTTTGTCTTTAACCATATTCTTAAGTGTATATGTAGATTTGCTGCGGTTGCCAGACTTAACTCCAGTTCAGCGTCATAATTATCTGAACTCATTAATAAGCTAGGCTTTTGATAACTGGCAAGGTCAAATATTATCCATAACGCCCCACGGATAAGTGTTTTTTATCAAATACTTCCGCTAATCTGAGTCAATCTTTTGCCCCAGACCAGTCGTGGATTTACCGATCTTTGGCATAATCTTAAATGTATGGTTCGAGGCAAAACCATAGGGTATTGTCTTGAATTGTTGTCACTCAATGTAGAAAGAGGTAACCCAGATGACCCAGAAAGCCAGTAAGCTCGTGATTGTCACGGAAAAGGTACTGCTGAAAAAAGTCGCCAAAATTATCGATAAAGCCGGGGCTACCGGTTATACAGTAGTAGCTGCGGGGGGTAAAGGCAGTCGCGGTGTGCGTTCGTCAGGACAACCCACTGTTGGCGATACCTTCACAAATGTCAAGTTTGAGATACTCACCCCCAGTCGCGAAATGGCCGTGCAAATCTCGGATGAGGTCGCAGCGAGTTTTTTCACTGATTATTCGGGCATTTCCTATGTTTGTGACGTAATGGAGGTGCTGCACGCTCATAAGTTCTAACCCCAGCACTTCTCCGTATTGTTTGAAAGATTGGTTAAGAAATATACAGGCTAACTTGAAGATTGCGTGAAATAGCCATATTCGACCGCCAACGACAAATCTAGGGACTTAAGATAAAAACATAGCCAGTGAGGAAAACACATCCTTGCTGGCTCAGGTTTGAAAAGGGGTAATAAAAGCTACCGCGATCGCCCACCGCTAGTCTAAACTAGAATTAAGAAGTTTTCGTAGATTTACGCCCTCTTTCAGTCCGCTTTCCCTCTTCTACAATCACAATTTCTGCTAAAACCATGTCTAGTTTACTCGCTCTCCTCGCGACACCTCTGATTATGGCTTGTCCCGGTGCAAGCGCTTCTATTGCTATCGAAGACCCGCAGATGGGTTCGGTGGAACTCGCTTTTTGCAATCCGCAACAATGCACTGAAGCGATCGCCAAAGCGACTAATGGTGAAACAGTAATATTAAAAGAAGCGATCGCCAGTAGTTACGATGAGGACTATGAAGTCGTTACCAAAATTACGCGATCGCCCGATAATGACTTTATCGCCTCAGTCCAATTTCCCGATGCAGCCGAACCCGAAATCCTCAAAGGTCAACTGGTTCTCGGTAGCGGTCTGCGGGGCGGTTGTGGCTCGGATATTGAATATATTACCCAATTTCCTGCAATATATTTTGATGGGGATAAGGGCTGAAGCCCTGACTACGAACCAATAGTAAAATAGAAGGGCGATCGCGCAAATTAGGAGATAATTGCCTTGCTAACCTTGGGTGTCAATATTGACCATACTGCTACCATTCGCCAAGCTCGCCGCACTGTTGAACCCGACCCGGTAGCCGCCGCCGTCCTTGCGGAATTGGGCGGCGCAGATGGCATTACCGTTCACCTCAGAGAAGACCGCAGACATATCCAAGACCGAGATGTGCGCTTGTTACGGGAAACAGTGCGATCGCATCTTAACTTGGAAATGGCCCCAACCGAGGAAATGGTCAATATTGCCCTGGAAATCAAACCCGACTACGTTACTCTCGTTCCCGAACGTCGCGAAGAAGTCACTACCGAAGGCGGCTTAAATATTTTAAGCGATCTACCCCGCTACACTCATATAGTCGATCGCCTCCAAAGTGAGGGCATTCCGGTAAGCTGGTTTATTGATGCCGATGCCGAGCAAATCCAGGCCGCCGCTCAAACTCAAGCCCGATTTATCGAACTGCACACGGGACGCTACGCCGAAGCCACCACAGAAAAGGATCGCCACAAAGAACTCGCAATCCTCAAAGACGGGGCAGCCCAAGCCCTTTCTTTGTCTCTACGGGTGAATGCGGGACACGGTTTGACTTATTGGAATGTTTACCCCGTCGCGGCAATCGAGGGGATGGAAGAACTCAATATCGGTCACACAATTATTAGCCGGGCGGTATTGGTGGGGATGGAACGAGCAGTACGGGAAATGAAGTTAGCAATGCGCGGTCAATTGTAAAGAAGTGACAAGTCCACTGTTTTTGCACCGCGCCCTAGTTTTATATTGGTTAATTGTGCCAACTCTTTATTGTTCTTGAAGCTGTGAGGCCAAAGTGTGGAGACCCCTTTTTTGGGATGGAATTCAACTCCTTTCCGACTGCCCACTGCCCACTGCCCACTGCCCCTTATTGACTGATAACTGAAATGACGACTTATTATTACGTTCTTGCCAGCCAACGCTTTCTACTCGAAGAAGAACCCTTGGAGGAGGTTTTGCGCGAACGCACTCGCTATTACCAAGAAAAAGATCGAGAAATCGATTTTTGGTTAATTAAGCAACCGGCCTTTTTAGACGCACCAGCTATGGCTGAAGTCAAGGCGAAATGCCCCAAACCTGCCGTGGCGATTGTGAGTACCAACGAGCAGTTTATTAATTGGTTGAAGTTGCGTTTAGAATATGTCCTGAAGGGCGAGTTTTCTGCGCCTTCGGAGTCGATTCCCGACCCTCTGGCTTCTTTGGAAACCGTTGCTTAGTTTTTTATCCCCAATTCCTCATGGTTATGCCCCGTCGCTTATTTCATTTACTGTTGCTGAGTGGTTTGAGTTGGTTTGGCAGTAGTCAATTTGACCAAGCGGTTGCTCAGAGTAATGCTTGTGCGCCGCCGCGTCCGGGGGAGTATATTTTACTGGTGTTGACGGAAACAACTTCGGCGCAGCGTTTGTTACAGCGCAGTCTGCCTCAAAATACGCCGACGACTTTGTGCCGTTATTTGGAGGATGTGGTGACGCGGGTGGGAGGGTTTAGTACCCTGGAAAGTGCGGATAATTGGGGACGTTTTACCCGCGAAATTGTGGGGTTGTATGCGGTGGTGGTGGAGTCTAGTGAGGCGAGTACGCCGCCGCCGTTGAGTCAGAGTGGAACTTATAATCCTCAGCCGTTGGGAGAGGGGTATGCGGTGTTGGTGGATTTTTTCAATCAGCCGGAAATTGCCGCTCAGGTGCAGCAAACGGTAGGACAAACGGTGGGGTTAGCGTCGTATTTTTCCCGGCCTTATTTATTAGCAATTTACACGCCCGATGAGGCGATCGCCAATGCAACTTTACGACGACTCAGCGAGATGGGTTTTGGGGCGGTTTTGGTGGATAGTCGGCGGGTGATTTTGTTATCTCCTACGGTGAATTATCCGTAGAAGGTGTAGCCAGCCAGCATGGAGATGCCAATGCCGAGGATTAAGCCGACTAAGACTTGGAAAGGGGTATGACCGATCAGTTCTTTGAGTCGTTCTTCGGTGAGAGATAAGTCTTCGCGAAACATCTCGTCGATGATTTGGTTGAGAATTTTTGCTTGTTTGCCCGCCGCTTGGCGCACCCCGGCGGCATCGTACATGACGATTATGGCAAATAAACAGGCGATCGCGAACTCGGTACTCGCCCAACCGCGCGTTTGACCGACTCCTGTGGCTAAAGCGGAAACTAAAGCTGAGTGAGCGCTGGGCATTCCGCCGGTACTGACGAGCGATCGCAAATTGACTTTACCGTTTTTTGCGACCTCGACAATCAGTTTCAGTGCTTGAGCGGTGAGACAAGCAATTGTCGCAACCAGCAGTACCTGATTGTGAAAAATATCGCCAAAGTCCTGCA
Source organism: Jaaginema sp. PMC 1080.18 (assembly GCA_035968055.1). Lineage (GTDB taxonomy): Bacteria > Cyanobacteriota > Cyanobacteriia > Cyanobacteriales > Spirulinaceae > Jaaginema. The sequence continues at coordinate 8,562 of JAWQFT010000003.1, forward strand.
TGGTGTTTCTGGGTTCTTTGTGAATGAAATCAAGAAATACTTTTAAAAAAATACCAGGCAATGAGTATCTTTTTTAATGAGTGCGAGAACTAATATACCCCGCGATCGCGCTTAATGGCTCGCCTCGATCTCCATAAGGGGTTAATGCTGATTTAGCGGTTGCGATTAATTCCTCGGCGTGTTCTTTGGACTCTTCTAAACCCAAAAGGCTCGGAAAGGTTGATTTTTGGGCTTGTAAGTCTTTGCCTGCGGTTTTACCCAATTCCTCGGTGCTGGCGGTCACATCTAAAATATCATCGATAATCTGAAAAGCAAGACCAATATTTTTGGCATAAACGGATAATTTTTGCAAATCTTCAGGAGTTGCTCCGGCTAAAATTGCCCCAGACACCACACAAGCTTCGAGTAAAGCCCCGGTTTTATGGGAATGAATAAAGTTGAGGGTTTCTAAGGAAATGTCGGTTTTACCTTCGGATTCTAAATCAATGGTTTGTCCGCCGACTAAACCAGTTGCTCCTACGGCATGACCTAAACGCGCGACTACCTGTAATACTTGTTCGGGGGGGACGTTGGGGGTGTGTACGGCAACGTATTCAAAGGCATAAGCTAATAAGCCATCCCCGGCTAAAATGGCAATATCTTCGCCGTAAACTTTGTGATTGGTTAATTTACCTCGACGGTAATCGTCGTTGTCCATTGAGGGTAAATCGTCGTGAATCAAGGACATGGTGTGGATCATTTCTAAGGCACAAGCGGTGGGCATTGCCATTTCGATTGTTCCCCCTAGTAATTCGCAAGCGGCCAAGCATAAAATGGGTCGCAAGCGTTTCCCTCCGGCAAGAAGGGAGTAGCGCATGGCTTCGTAGATTTTTGCGGGAGCAACAATCGGTAAGGCGCGATCTAATGCTTCTTCTACAAGAATTTGGCGCTGTTTTAAGTAGGTCGCTAAGTCAAAGGGTGATGATTGGGAATTGGGCGCAATGCTGCGGTCTGCTGATACCATGCCTCGATCGTAAGTTTGAACCAATGTGTTGCTCTACCAATCTTACCAAAAAAATTGGGTCTAATTTCTGGTAATTTTGGCAACCTAATAGACGCACCAGTTGTACAGTTCTCTTCCTCCCCACTCTTCCCGCTCTCCCCCCTCTTTCACTGATGACTCTCTTTGAAACGTTAAATTTACTTTTTTAGGCTGAAACCCTAATATAGTCTAGCGTTGAGCCTTTTAAAACTAACCCCTAAGAGAAGAAAGTTTCTGACCCCCTTTCTGGGGTAGAATTCGACTCCTCCCCCCAATCCCTACTGCCCAATCCCTACTGCCCAATCCCTACTGCCCCTTAGATGCTGATGACTGTTGACTGTTAACTGAAAATCCCCCTCTCCCAAGCCAGTAAGACTAAAACGCAGTTGAGGGCTTTATGCCAGCCAACGTTCTAAAACTTGACAGAGTTGTTGGGAAAAGAGGCTGCTGTGAGGGGTGAATTTTTTGGCGGTACTGGCTTCGTTTTGAGCCGTGGCGATGATAGCATCGATTTGTTCGGTTAGGGCAGTTTCTACGGCGGTTTCGAGGCTGCTGAGGCGATCGCGGGGGGTCTTGGTCGGATTGTGGTAGTTTTGAGCTTTTTGGAGGACTTTTTGCAGGAGTTCTTGCAGGAGTCTTTGACGGATGTCGGCGCGGAAGGCTTTAAGATTGAGGAGGCGCGTGACTTGGTATTGGGCTTTGAGGCCGAGGTATGATGCGATCGCGCTCATGGATTGGTTTTGACAGTGAAAGAGTTGCAATCCGGTGAGGAATTGTTGGCTTTGCTCGCGGTTACGGCGTTGCAGGCGTTGGTTGATAATGGTGGCGATCGCGTTTTGGAGGCAATCAAGGAGTAGGCTGCGATATTCTTGCAGAAATTCTTGGGTGTCTGAGTCTGGGGTTGAGGTGGAGGGATTGGCTAATTGTTCGAGGGGCGATCTGCCTGTTTCTGAGGGATAATCGAGGGATTCTACGGTTAATAAGCCGTTGCGAATGTGCAAGCGATAAGCCCGTATCCACTGAGCGAGATTTTGCAGTTGCGAGAAGATGGCGGTGTGGGATAATGTCAGTTGAGCGCGATCGCCAATTTGCTGGAGTTGTTCGGGGTTTGGGGGCAGACAACGTTGATTAAAGGCACGCGATCGCGGGTTGTTCTGGGCTGCTAGGCCAAAGCGCTGACGCTGTTGCAGTCGAGCTTGGCGGTAAATGAGGTGATATCCTTGCAACAAGCGACAAGCTTGACTGGTTTCAATTTCGCTGAGTTGGTGAAATTCCTGTAGGATGCGTTGCAGTTGAGAGGGTTGGGTATCATTTAGTAAGGCCCAATCGCTGATCAGATAAACGCCTAGTTCTCCTAAAAGGCGATTGATTTCCCGATGGTGTTTTACGCGCAAATGCACCCATCCGGCTAAATTGCCGCGATCGCGATTGTAACTTTGTAAGATTTGCTGGCCGAAAGATTGATAAGCTGTACTGGGGATTTTGCCATCATCGTCGAGTACAAAAGGAAATAAGTCTCCTTCACTAAAACCGTGAGTTTTACCAAATTTTACGGCTAGATCGCGACAAGCTGCCGTAATTTGCCAGGAGATAAAGCAACGCAAACAGAGTTGAGCTAAGATACTGGTTTCTGAGGTTTCTGTCCAAGTTATTAGTAAATAAGCTTGTATTTCTGTGGCGTTTTGCGCGTTTAATTGGGGTTGAGAGTGCAAGGCTTGTTCGTAAAATTGCTTCGCGATCGCGAGGGGAACGAGTTTGGTTTGTCCGGTTGCTGTTAGCCTCACTAATTGATAATAACGCGATCCCACTAGCTCCACCCATGAACTTTAAAATAAGCAATTCTTTAAGTATTATAGGTGGCTTCTTGGGTTATTAGAATCGATCGCGGTTTTTTTTGAGGATTTTGTACAACAATTGGCAATCTGCTTTTTGCCTTTTTTGCCTACAATTAAAGCAAGATTTTCGCCCCACTTTTCTGACAGACAAGTCCCTATGAGATACAATTTTCGTAAGCTTCAGGATAACCCGCGCTGGTTACTGTGGATGGGAGGGGCGATCGCGTTAGCAGCAGTAGTCGCAGGGGGTTGGTTACTGGTTCAATCTCTTTCTCCCGCACCGCCAACTATTGCGACAACACCGCTTTCTACAGATACCAAAAATCTTGCCCCAACGCTACCGTTTCAGGCCCTAAAAAATGTTCGGGTTTTTGCGACTACTCCCAGTCCCATTCATTCTCTTGCGATTAGCTCGGATAACCGTTTTTTAGTCAGTGGCGATAATGATGGTACGATTCAAATTTGGGATTTGAAAAGCGGACAATTGCGTCATACTTTAACGCAGCACAAGTTTGCGGTTCTGTCTCTAGCAATTAGTTCCGATAATCAAACTTTAGCCAGCGCCAGTCGCGATCGCACAGTTAAAATTTGGAGTCTGGTTACTGGACAGTTACAACGCTCCCTCGATCGCCATCAAGATGCAGTTAATTCTGTTACTTTCAGTCCGGACGGCGAGCGGCTTGTGAGTGGCAGTCGCGATACTACTATTAATATCTGGAATTGGCGCGCGGGTCAACTTCAGCAAACTTTGACCGAGGATTCTTTTCCCGTGTATTCTGTCGCGATTAGTCCCGATAATCGTTGGATTGCAAGTGGTGGTTTTCAAGGCATTGAGTTGTGGGATGCACAAAGCGGTACACTTGTCAAGAGTCTCCCAGGTCATTACAAAGATGTGAATTCCCTGGTTTTTAGCCCCGATAATCGGTTTTTGATTAGTGGCAGTCGCGATCGCGCGGTTAATATCTGGGATATTAAAACTGGCAAAGTCCTACACAATCTTTTTGGTCACTTTCTTGAAGTTGAAACTGTAGCAATTCATCCTGACGGTACGATTATTGCGAGTGGTAGTGCGGATAAGACAATTAAACTTTGGCATCTGCAATCCGGTCAACTAATTGATACCCTAGAAGAAGCGAATGGTAAAGTGGCCGCGATCGCTATCAGCCAAGATGGAAAGTATTTGATTAGTGCCAGTCAAGACCGTACAATTCGGATTTGGCAAGAATAAACCAAGCTTGCAAACATGAAAATGGAAAAGAATCGAGTATTTTTCTTTGCCCCTAATTTAGTGGGTTATTTACGCGCTCTTTTGTATTTGAGTGCTTTTATTGTTCATACTTTTAATTTTTGGCAACTCTCGATAATATTATATACTTTAGGCTTTTTATTGGATGAATTAGATGGTCGTTTAGCTCAACAGTTTGACCAAAAAACTCAATTTGGCGCTGCTTTGGATATGGTTCTCGATCGTTGTGCAACGACGGGATTGTGTTTGATTTTAGCGCAGCTTTATCCTCGTTTTTTAGTTATATTCATTGTTTTAATTGCTCTTGATATTAGCAGTCATTTTTATGTAGTATTAGCAACTCATTTACTCGCAAAATCGAGTCACAAAGATGGTAATATTTGGTCAAAGAATTGGTTGGTGAGCTTATATTACAATCAAAAAGCTTTTTTTGATGCTTTGATTGCTGGTAATGAACTGTTTTACATTTTACTGTATATACAGGCGTATGGCATAAGCTGGCAGTTATTGGTACTAGGAATTCCTCTTAACCTTTGGCAAATATTATTAGGAATTGTTTTCCCTTTATATAGCTTAAAACAGCTTATCAATATCGTTCAGTTAGTCCTGGCTGCGAATCAAGTTGCTTTGATGGACTGGCAATCTAGGGTTAGCGAAAAAATTAACTAAACTGGGTTGTAGGGTAAACTTTAGAAAGCTATTGCGAGCAATTTCTCCATCTATCGTTAAGTAACTATCATCATTGAGCGGTTCAAAGTCAAAAGACTGGACTTGATAATATTCAACTTCAACTAAATTAATATGCTTTTTTTGAGTAATGTATAGTAAAAGAAAAGCCCAGAGTAGTTTTAAGCGAGATATACCTTTGCGAATCGCAATAACATCAATCAAATTATCATTAAGGGAAGCCAGAGGGGCAATTTTGAGATCGAAGGTTGCCCAAGGACTATTCATTACCCAAAGTAATACAAATTCTCCTGTAATTATTTGCTGACTGGGTAAGTTTGTTATCGTTGACGGAGGAAAATTCAATGAAAGTTTACCGAGATAAAAACGCAGCCAAATAATTTGCCACAAGCCATAGATAACATTACGCAGAGAACCCAAGTAACGTAGTTTTTCAGAATCAATATCTACGATACTAGGAAGTCCCCAACTTACAGAAAGAACACTGTGACAACTTTGCAAGTTTTGTTGTACTAAACCGATATCAATGACATGATATTGACCTTGAATAATCAAAAAAACAGCACTCAAAAGGTTGTAGGGTTCTTGGGAAAGTTCTAGGAGACTTTTACACAATCCATTCCCCGTTCCTGCGGGAATAATGCCTAAAGGAATTTTAAGAGCAGTTTGACGATCGCGATGTTCTACTAAACTGTTAACAACTTCATGAACAGTGCCATCGCCTCCGACAACTACAATACCATCAATTTTACTGAAATCAAGGGCATTAATTTGTTCTTTAATATCGTTTTTTCCTTGAGTTTCCCTCAAAGTATACTGAAGGTCACTTTTTTGTAGCAAGGGTTCAATTTTTTGAAAAATTCTGCGAGCTTTTTTTTGGCCGCTATAAGGATTGATTAAAATATACAAATGACGATTTTGTGGATGTTGAATCGAGGGATACAGTTGTTGAGAAAGAGCTTCTAGCCAACGATCTCGCACTGCTATACTAGAACAATAAAAATAAGATTCTCTGAATCTTCTGGTGGGTTTTCTCAAATAAGATTTTTTGAAAGGACAACTACTCACAACAAAAACAGCATATTCTGAGGTTTCATCCCCCTTTGAAATGCCGATAATGTCTGGGAGGTCAATAAATTGCTTTTGATTTTTCTGCCACCACCATAACTGGTTTTGAGCCAGTATTCCGATACCATTGCTACTATTAGTCAGTTGCTCTTTAAACACAAATATTAATTAAAATGAAGGAACAATACGACTTATTTTTTACAATTATTATAAGTGACGTTTTAATTATTTTGGGACTAGGGTTGATTTTATTTTTAGCAGGAGTTTGGGAAGCTTTACTCTGGAGAACCTCTTGGTTTCAGTTTTGTAACTATCCTATTCAGGCTCATTGGTTTGGCAAAAATAAAAAGTGGCGAGGTTTGATTACTCTCCCCCTTACCCATTTATTTATTGTTATATTGTTGCGCTATATTGCCGTTGATTTTTTGAATTTATCTACTCCTTTTGCAAGTTTTACTTTCTCCGAAGTTTGTCGTTATGGTTTGTTAGTAGGTTTAGTATTTAATTTATCAGAGTTACCTAATTCTTTTCTGAAACGACGTTTGAATATTCCTGCTGGAGATGAGAGTCACTGGCTGTTTTGTTGGTGCGATCGCATTGATTCTACTTATGGCACATTACTTTTACTATATTTTTATTTCCATTTTCCCGGACATCTAGTAGGTTTAGGATTAGCCATTTCTCCTTTTCTTTTTATGGGAACAACTTGGGTTCGTCGTCAACTCGGTTTAAAAAAGTAGTTGATTTAAAGACTCGCTATTTTGAGCGTGATCGCGAAGAGACCGTTTTTTGATAAACTTGTTCAATTCTTTCTACAATAATCTGCCAATCATACTGTTGGACATTTTCTTTGCCCCAGTGAGATATTTGCTGGCGAAATTCCGGGTTAGCAATCATTTGAGCTAGTTTATCCCTCAAAGAGAATACACTTTTAGGAATTGTTAAGGCTTGCTTTCCTTCTCCAGTTAAAACAGTTTGATAACCTAAATTAGCCGCAGCAACAACGGGTTTCCCACTAGCCATCGCTTCGATTAAAACTAGGCCAAAACTTTCCCCGTCAAATGCTGGAGAACAATAGAGATCGCAGGTTGCATAGTATCTAAGTTTATCGGCTTCACTCACGAAATTTAATAAGATAACATCTTTTAAGTTGTGCTGTTGAATAAAGTGTTGTATCCCAGGTTTTTGATAGCCATCTCCTGCAATTAAAAGCCGAATATGGGGGAAGTCTGGTTTGAGGAGGGCAAAAGCTTTTAATAAATAAAAGATGCCCTTCCGTTGTTCGAGTCTACCTAAAAAAAGGATATTAAATTTGCCATCTAAATATTGTGTAAACGGTAAATTATTATTAAATTTCTTGACAAAAATGCCATTGGGGATAATGTATATATTTTCAGCTTGCGATTTTTTGAGGTAGGTTGCAGGGGCTTGAGAAACCGCGATCGCAGCTTCTAAATAATGCTTTAATAACCATTGACTCGCAGTTGGCATCAGTAAAAACATTGCCAGTTTTCCCAGTCTAGTTTGCTGTGGTGTATCGTGAAAAGTAGCAATATTAGTAGTTTGCGATAGGGCAAGAATTTGTAGGGGCAAAAAAGGATTCCAAATTGTATGAAAATGGATCAGATCGAATTTTTCCTGGTTTAATATTTCTTTTAATTTTCGATGTTCTTGACCGATTGCGAGGCTAATATCGATTTGCGTTCCTTGAAATTTAAGGCGATAGCTTTTGCCAATCCCAATAATTTGATTTGATTCTTCTGGAAGTTTACGAGTTTGGGGAGTGATAATTTTGACGATATGATCGCGATCGCCTAAAATTTGAGCTAGATCGCGAATCTGAGATTGTACTCCCCCTGGTTGTGACCAATCGTAGGGACAAACTAAGGCAATTTTCATACTTCAAACGGAGAAGGTTGGGGGTATTGAGTCTCAAGAAAGTTCTGGACTAATTCGACAACTTGTAGATTGGGATTTTCTTTTTGATCGTCGTTGAGACAATAAAATTTAGGTTGCATTTTTGCCAGCTTCGCTAACCTGTGTTTTTGGGATGAATAGCGATTCATAATTTTATGAAAACGATGGTAACGCAGCAAGCGGTAAAAAGGAACAACTACTGTACTTTGAGGTTGATGCGATCGCAAGTAGTACCGATATAGTTTATCCATTCTAATATCTTGTTTTGTTCTAAATTTTTGTTGTCGAGTGCGATGTATTTTTTCAGGACAAAGATTTAACATTGCTTGCCAATAAGGTTTATAAATTAAGTAAGGCGTATGTTCCATAAACCCAAAAGAGATAATATCATTTTGCTGCTCGTAAATACGGAATTTTAGGGCTTCTCCTCCTAAAGTTCCCAAAACTTTCAATTTGCCATCAGGAGTAATAAAGTCTTCTGGATTTGTCGATTTACCGAATAAAAAATCATCATTAATATACAGTAAATAATCAGAATTAGAAGGTATTTTATGTAAATAGCTTTCTATTACATTACAGTTAAATGTTGGTAAATAGGCTTTATCAATAATTAGATCGTGATGAACTATAAAAATTTTAGGATGATGGCAATTAAGCCATTGAGGAACTTGCGGACGACAAGTAAGTATATAAATATTATTAATCCAAGGAACGTACATTTTCAAGGAACGCAAACTATACTTGAGGAGAGAGTAGCGATCGCGAAAACGTTCGGGATTGAGATCGATTTGACAAGAACTATATTGACGACAAAGCTGTTGGTATTCTAAACATTCCCCGTCAACCCAGGTATAAACTACATCAATTTTTGGAGTTGGATTCATCTTACAATTATTTTTGATACCAATAGCCTGTTTGCGAATCTCGAACGGCATCTTTACCCAAATAGCGATAAGTGTGAGTTAAAAGTGCTTCTGTTTGCTGGGGAATCCAAGTGACTTCTTCAAGAAAGTTTGCTTGTTGTAAAGGATAAATATAAGTTTTAGGAAAAGATTTGCGGTAACAAATTTTAGCGTTTTCGTAAGATTGTAACTGATTACCTCGATCTTGATAAAAATAAAGATCGGCTTCCCAACCGTCATGGGTAATGTACAACTTAGGGCCAAAATGGTAGCAACTGGTATCGTACATTTGAAAACCTTGGGGAAGCTGATTTCGGGCTTGCCAAATGGTTTGGTAATATTGTTCGGATAAGCCAAAATCAACATCACCATCCCCAGGAATTAGGTTTTGTTCGCGGTAGTAGCCCAGTAGCGTACCGTAAGCGATCCAATATTCCACATTTAATTGACTTAGAAATTGGTTGGTAACTTGAAATATAGTTTTGAGTTTTTGATGAATTACTGCTTGATTGCGGTCGGCTTTGAAAGGACGATAGTATTTGCTATGACGTACCATTAAACGCCAGTTTCTTTTGAGGGTATGCCAGCTTTTATACAGCATGAGTTGTGGTATTCGCGCGACGTACTTTTTTGACAATTTGGTTAAAATAAGCATTTAAAAAATTGGCTAAAATGCTATGTAACTTAGCCAATAATGTCATTTCAATTCCGGGGGTAATTACAAAAGTATTGCTTCTAATACCCTGGAGAATAATTTGAGCGACATCATCAGCATTCCAGAGTTTAGCAGTTGCAGTAATGGCTTTTGTTTCTGGGGGTTTAATCCGGTTTTCTGCCATGAATTGCGGTGTATTTGTATCGGGGGGATACACCACGGAAACTTTAACTTGATAAGGCTTTAATTCACTGCGTAAAACTTCAGCTAAACCTCTAACTGCAAATTTACTAGGACTGTAAGCAGAATAACCATAAATTCCCATTAATCCTGCTCCTGAAGATATTAGCACGATGTGACTTTGAGCTTGTTGTTGTAGAGCAGGTAAAGCGGCTTTGAGACAATAAAGCGTCCCAAAATAATTAACAGCCATTGTCTTTTCAAAAACAGTTAAGGGGATATCTTGAAAGTAACCGGGATGAGCAATTCCCGCAGCCGTTACTAAAAGTTGAGGTTTTCCTAATTGTGCGATCGCGTCTTGGATGGCTTTTTGAGCTTGTTGGGAAATTGCAACATCAGCCACAATCGCGATCGCTTTTTGTTGATTCGATTTTTGTGCTGCAATAATCTCTTTTTGGGCTATTTCCAATTGTTCGGGATGACGTGCAATAATTGTTATATTAGCGCCTTGTTGAGCGAGTAAAACTGCTAAAGCTTTACCAATACCGCTCGATCCTCCCGTAATAATCGCGTGTTTTTCCTCAAAATTCATGCTAGTTTAGCTAACTCTTTGGTTAAACTTTGAATGGTTTGTTCGATTTGTGCTTTTGTATGCAAGCAACTGACAAAAAAACGCAATCTTGCTGTATTTTTAGGGACAGCAGGATAAATCATGAAAGGTACATTAATGCCTTGTTGAAATAAGTTGTGCGAAAGTTTGATAGCTTGAGACGATTCTCCCACAATGAACGGAATAATCGGGGATTTTTGACTATTATTTATAGCGATTCCTTGAGACTTTGCTAAAGAAAGAAAATCAGCAACTCGCTGGTGTAACTGGGCAATTCGTTGGGGTTCTGCTTGCAGCTTTCGTAAAGACGCGAGTGCAGCGGCTGTATTTGCGGGGGACATTCCGACACTATATACAAAGCCAGGAGCAGTGTATTTAAGATAGTCAATTAAAGCCGCATTTCCGGCAATGTAACCCCCACAACTGGCTAAAGATTTACTTAAAGTCCCCATCCAAATATCTACAGTTGCCGGACATATCCCAAAGTATTCGCTGATGCCGCGACCGTTATTTCCTAATACCCCAATTGAATGAGCTTCATCAACCATGAGTAAGGCTTGATGACGTTGTTTGATGGTAATAAATTGAGGTAGATCGGGAATGTCACCATCGGTACTATAAACTCCTTCGATAATAATTAATACTCGACGATAACGATGGCGAATTTGACTAAGTTGTTGCTCTAAAGCTTGCCAATTGTTATGAGGAAAGGCGATGGCTGTAGCACCGGAATGAATTGCACCTCGAATCAGACTATTGTGACTTAAACTATCATAGAGAATTAAGTCATTGTGCTTCATTAAATGACTAATTGTAGTCACATTAGTAGCATGACCGCCAACATAAACTAAACTTTTTTCTGTCTTGAGGAATTGAGCTATTTCTGTTTCTAAAGCCTGATGTAAAGGAATTTGACCGGAGACTAAGCGACTCGCAGAAACGGAAGTTCCGTAAGTAGCGATCGCGGTTTGGACTGCTTCGGTAATTTCTGCATCTCCCGACAATCCGAGATAGTTGTAGGTCGCGTAATTAATTAAATTACGATTGTCAATTTGAATGGTATCTCTAGCAATATTTTGCTGCGATCGAAAGAAAGGAAAATCAACTCCTAACGCCTCGATTTGCGATCGCTGTTGTTGTAATGCTTGGTATTCAGGAAAATGCTCAAAATGGTAAGAAGATAAAGGAATTTCTGCTGAAGTTGGCGCGGCAGTATTTTGGTCTTCTGAAAAATGTAATTGCTTTTGATGAGTAGCTAAATAAGTGGCAAAACTCGCAATGGTTGGAAAGTCATCAAAATCGGCAAAGTTTACGGTAATGTGAAAATTCTGCCGTAAACTTTCACTTAATTCGGTCATAACTAATGAGTCGATGCCGTATTCTGCCAAGGTTATATCGGGTTTAATTTCTAAAGGGGTAATGCCAGTTTTTCGAGCTAACCATTGAGTTAACCATTGCTGAATTTCTGCAACATCCAGCGCCGAAAAATTTGAGTCTGAGTCGGAAGGAGACAACTGCCATGCAGCCAGAATAGTTAAGTCTTGATTCTGGAATTGTTCGCGACACAAATAACGCTGAAGTTTACCACTCGAAGTTTTGGGGAGGGTTTCCGGTTTAACGAGAGCGATCGCGTAAACTTGAAGACTGTAAGCAAGAGAAATGCGAGTGCGAATTGCTTGAAATACAGCATCTTTATCAAAGTTACGCCGATCTTTACGGTTAATTTCTGCCACAATAACTAATTTTTCTTGACCTTCTACGGGAGTGGCAAAAGCCGCAATGTGATAAGGTCTTAACGTGGGATGACTGGACTCTACCGTTTGTTCAATATCTTGGGGATAGTAGTTTTTTCCCCGGATAATTATCATATCTTTGAGACGACCTGTAACGAATAGCTCTCCCGCTTTAATAACTCCTAAATCTCCTGTTCTGAGAAACTGTTTCTCGGTAAAGTTTTCTAACTGTGCGGCAAAAACAGCTTGAGTCAGTTGGGGCTTTTGCCAGTACCCTTCAGCTACACTTTTTCCAGCTAACCAAATCTCTCCTACCGTTTTCCCCGGACAAGGTTTCAAAGTGTGGGGATCGACGATGATAATTTCATGATCTTCAGCCCCATACCCGCAACTTACTAATAATTGTTCGGGAGAATTTTCGGGAGCGATCGCGTCAACAACCAGTTCTTTCTTTCCCTTCCCCGCGATTAATAAGGTTGCTTCAGCCATGCCATAACAGGGATAAAAAGCAGAGGCTTTAAATCCGTAGGGAGCGAAGGTTTCTGCAAAATGGTTTAAAGTTTCTACTCTAATAGCTTCTGCCCCATTAAAAGCAACTTCCCAAGAACTTAAATCTAGATTTTCTAGTTCTTCGGGATTGAACTTTTGGACGCAAAGATCGTAAGCAAAATCTGGACCACCACTGGTAGTTGCTTGATAAGTTGAAATCGCTTGTAACCAACGAAGTGGCTTTTGTAGAAAATCAATAGCCGACATTAAAACTGTAGAAGCACCGCAATAAACCGATTGTATTAAGCCCCCGACTAAACCCATATCGTGATAAGGCGGTAACCAAATTACCCCTTTACTATCGGAACAATGACTAAAGTGGGTGTAGATAAATTGCGAATTACAAAGGAGATTTTCGTGGGAAATCATCACGCCTTTAGGGGCTGCGGTAGAACCGGAAGTATACTGCAAAAATGCTAAATCTGCCGCCTTGAAAGATCGGGATTGCCATTGAGAAGCCCAATCATTGGTAATGGTATCGCTGGCGATACAGTGAAGAGTAGAAGCAGTGGCAAAGTGTTGTTCAATTTGAGTCAGGAGGGTGCTTTCAGTTAAGGCTAAAGTGGGTTGAGCATCCTGATAAATATTAAGCAAGCGAGTTGGCGATCGCCGCCGTCGGGGAGGGTAAGCGGGGACTGCAATTAAACCGGCATAAAGACAAGCAAAAAAAGCGGCACAATATTCTAGTCCCGTTGGATAAAGTAAGAGGACGCGATCGCCTTTTTGACTGTGTTGTTGTAGATAAGCCGCGATCGCTTTGACTCTCGTTTCTAGTTGTTGGTAGGTATAACTAATTTCTGCCTTTTCCCCATCAACCAAAAAAGTATAAGCAGTTTTGTGGGGCTTGTTACTTCCTTGATAAGCGAGTAAATCGACAATAGTTTTTACGGTTGGAGGAAGGTGAATATTAGTCATGCGGCACGTCTTGAAAAATGAAGAAGGAAATTTTTTATTCGGCGGGTAATTCTAATAAGTTTAAGTCACTGCCTAGAGTCGTCTGGGATTGCCAAAAATACCACGGCTCAAACTCGCAATTGAGATATTTAGTTTTACATAATTGACGCTGAATTTTACCACTGGTGGTTTTGGGAAGACTACCCGGTTTCAGTAAAATAATCAGTTCGATTTCAGCCAAATGCTGCGTCATTACGGCTTGACGAATGGCTTTTACTACAGTTTCGGGGTCGAGAGTTTTGAGATATTGTCGCTGAATTTCTTGCGCGATCGCAAGTTTTTCTTGATTGTCAATTTCCACAGAAAATGCTGCCCCGCTATTACGTTGTAGTGCTGGATGACTTTGCACAACAGTGGCTTCAATTTGATGGGGATAATGATTGCGTCCCCAAAGAATAATGGTGTCTTTAATACGACCTGTAATAAAAAGTTCTTCTTGGTAAAGAAAACCCAAATCCCCCGTGCGTAAAAATGGCCCGGCTTGACTATCTTGTAAATAGGCTTGAAATAGCTGTTGCGTTGCTTCTTTTTGTTGCCAGTACCCCAGACTAACACTCTTCCCCGCTACCCAAATTTCGCCGATTTCCCCTTCAGAACATTCGCTTTGTTGTTGAGGATTAACGATTTTTACGGTCATTTCTAAGCCCACAAAGCCACAACTAACTGCGGTCTTTATAGGGGGAGAAAAATCTCGATTTGTTAGGGAAGAATTAGTCGGTTTTTGTAACACTAGACAACTTTTGTTCAAAATGGTAGAGTCTATGTGTAGAATCTGCGGCAGCGTCTGTCTTTTCCCACCAGAAATCATCAAAGTGGTTTCTGCCATCCCGTAACAAGGCAAAAAGGCATGGGGGGAAAAGCCGCAATCTGTAAAGGTTTCGCTAAAACGGTTGAGGGTAGAAGCTTGAATCGGTTCTGCCCCGATAAAGGCTGTTTGCCACGACCGCAGATCGAGTATTTCTTTTTGTGCGGGTGTTACTTTTTCGCACAGCAAATCGTAGGTAAAATTTGGTCCCCCGCTTACGGTAATGCGGTGACGAGAGATAGCTTGCAGCCAACGGAACGGCTTTTGAATGAAGCTGAGGGGAGACATCAAAAACACGGGGAACTGGCTGTATAGAGGCTGCACAACGCCCCCAATTAAACCCATATCGTGAAAGAGGGGCAGCCACACCAAGCCGCGAGCTTCGGGAGTGATTTGAAAAGCTTGCTCGATAGCAGCACAATTACTCAGGACGTTACCGTGGGTAATTATCGCTCCTTTGGGATTCCCCGTTGAACCGGACGTATATTGTAAAAAAGCAATTGAGTCGGTGTGAAGGGGAGGGGATTGCCAATTTTTCTGGGTTTCCGGCAGAATTTCATCGGTAATTACCCAAATAAAACTTTGAAAAGTAGCAACTAATTCGGGAAGGGGAGGTAACTGGTTCAATAAACGGTCGTGAAAAGCGCGAGTCGTCAAAATAACGCGGGCTTGACTGTCTTGCAATCGCTGCTGCACCTTGAGGAGGGTTTGGCGATTGTGGGGGGGGTTATCGGTAACGGCAATAACTCCCGCGTACAAACAGCCCCAAAAGGCTTGAACAAAGTCTAAGCTGGCAGTAAAGGGATAAATTGCTAAGGCTCGATCTCCCGGTTTAGTGAAGGTTTGGAGTTGAGCCGCGATCGCCCTAGCTCGACCATCAAGTTGTTGGTGAGTGAGGGGATTGGAGGGGATTTCACCATCTTTTAAGAAAGTATAAATCGGGCGATCGGGAGTATTTTTCGCGCGATCGCGGAGTAAAGCAACTAAAGTAGGAAATTCTCGCGATCGCATCAATCCGTTCTCAAGCAAATTCGGCTATTTCTTAAACTAGATTATCATACTTTTTAGTCAGCCCTTCAAAAAGATAAAATTTGTTACTTATAGCTTGCTTTAAGGAGTAGAAAAAATTTTATAGTTAAAGCAAGGAAATTATGCAAGTTAAATTCAATGACAAAAATCAAAGTCGCAATTGTGGGTATTGGGAACTGTGCCAGTGCTTTAATTCAAGGAATTTATTACTATCGCAATCAAACGTCTGAATCTGCAATTGGCTTGATGCGCTGGGAAATTGGTGGTTATCAACCCCAGGATATTGAGGTGGTTGCGGCTTTTGATATTGACCAGCGCAAAGTTAGTTTAGATTTAGCTGAAGCGATTTTTGCTTCTCCTAATTGTACTGCCAATTTTTATCCCGATCTTGCTCTGACAGGAGTCACAGTACAAATGGGGAAAGTATTGGATGGGGTGGGAGAAACTATGACTGCTTATGACCCTAATTGTACCTTTATCGTGAGCGATCGCCCCGAAGCAACCCAAGCCGATGTTATCCAGACTCTACAGCAATCTCAAGCCGAAATTCTCATTAACTATTTACCCGTTGGCTCAGACCAAGCCACTCAATTTTATGCAGAATGCGCCCTCCAAGCCAGGGTTGCTTTTATTAATTGTATCCCCTCTTTTATTGCGAGTAATTCTTTTTGGGCAGAGAAATTTAAACACTATAATATTCCGATTATTGGGGATGATATTAAATCTCAACTTGGTGCAACAATTCTACATCGTACCCTCTGCGATCTCTTTAGTAAACGAGGGGTTAAAATTGAGCGGACGTATCAAATTAATACGGGAGGAAATACTGATTTTCTCAATATGCTCGATCGTCAGCGTTTAGCTTCTAAAAAGATTTCTAAAACTGAAGCCGTTCAGGCCGCTTTATCGAAGCCGCTCGATCCCTTAAATATTCATGTCGGCCCGAGCGATTATGTTCCCTGGCAAAAAGATAATAAGGTCTGTTTTATTCGCTTAGAAGGCAAGCTATTTGGCGATGTTCCTATGAACTTAGAATTACGCCTTTCGGTTGAAGATTCTCCTAACTCAGCAGGTGTGGCTATCGACGCAATTCGTTGTTGTAAATTAGCTCTCAATCGTTGTCAAGGAGGGGTTATTCATCCTCCTTCAGCGTATTTTATGAAACACCCACCTCAACAAGTTCCCGACGATAAAGCTTACGATTTGCTAACTGAATATATTGATACCATGTCTTCTTAAACTTTATTTTCTTGGTTTTCTACAACTCTCCCTTCTTCTAACTTAATAATGCGATCGGCAATATGATAATAAGACTCATCATGGCTAATCATAAAAATCAGTTTATTTTGAGCTTTGAGTTCGGGGATAATTTCATAGTAAAAGACTTTTTTGAAATGAGGGTCTTGGTTAGAAGCCCACTCATCAAAAATATAAATTTGCTTGTCTTCTAAACAAGCAACTAATAAAGCTAGTCTTTGTCGTTGTCCTTGAGATAGTTGAATTGTTGAAAACCGATTGTTAATAATTTTGAGCTTGTGGTCTAATTCTAGCTTTTTGAGATAGTTATGAGCTTGCTGTTGCAACTCAACCCCCTCAAAACCCAATAATTCTTCAAACAAAAAAGCGTCTGCAAAAACGACAGAAAAGTTTTGGCGATAAGCTTGCCGATTCCGTTCGTTAATCATCGTCTCATCGAGATAAAGATGACCCGCATCAGGTGTATATAAACCGCAGAGTAGCTTGACAAGAGTGCTTTTACCGCTACCATTACCCCCAGTGATAAAAACAACTTGCGATCGCTCAAATGATAAGGTAATCCTATCTAAGTAAAAAGGATATTCTCGCACGTCGCTGTAGTATTTATAACTAATATTTTCCAAGCGTAAAGTTTTGAAATTTGGTAAGAGTTGATGGGGGACAGTAAAGAGAGTGTCAGCTTGAATGAGTAAGCCAACTTCTTCAATTTTCTGTAGAGAAATTTTTATGCGCTCCATTTCTCCCAAAAAAGCCAAAATAGTCGTTAAGGGGGATAAAGTAAATAGAAAAATTAGTAAAAATTCTTTCAAATCTGCAAAAGAAAGGCTTGACCAAGTGGGTAAAGTAAAAATGACAACACCCAAACTTGCTAACAAAAATAAATCTCCCCAGCGAGAAACAATTGTATATAAAGTTTTGGCTTTAATCGCTTGTTGATATTGGCGCTGACAAGCGGGATCGAGATAGTTACTAACGAAACTTTTTTGTTTTGATAAACTGAGCAAAAGCTCTTTAATACCGTGGTGCAATTCGTAAAAATATTTAAAGATAATATTCCATTCTTGTCTTACATCACTCAGATAATTTTGCATTTTTTTGAGTGGAAATACATACAGTGGAAAACACAACAATAAAATTAACGCCAGCAATCCTAATAAAAGAGGGGAAATAAACGCCATTAAACATAAGCAACCTAACACCGTTGCGATAGCAGCAAATACTGAGGGTATTCTTTCTAGGGAATTTGCTAATGTGTTAATGTCTTCTGTTAAAACCAGAAAGATTTTTGACTCTGCTGCTTCAATTTGTTTTAGGGGTGTATTTAATATTTGCCGAGTTAGAGATAAGCGTAAGTTGAGAATGGTTTTTTGAGATAATCGACTTAAAAAATAGCTAGAGGCCGCACTAAATAAGCCAAATCCCAACCAAGCTGCAATAAAGCCTAAAAGAGATAGATAAAAATGAGAAAGTTCTGTGGAGATAATGAAATGAATTAAAGCAATAATTCCCGAAGAACTCGCTCCTGCTAAAAGTCCGGTAACTACAGCTAGAACAAAATTACTACGAGAATTACGGAGTAAGAAAACTAAAATTTCCATGAGATAAGCTTAAGAGGCATTATTATTAATAACGAAGCCTCGCTGCGGTTTTCCGTAAAAGTAACTATAATTTACTTATTGTTATAATTCTTTTAAACTTAAGTTTGAAATTTGGCAGAGTTTGTGTAATTCAAGGGACTATTAACAGCAATAGTTCCTCAAAAAAACAAAGTCACTTCCTGTATTTTGGCAATTATGGCTTGGTTTCCTCGGCGATTTAGCCGCATTTCTCTAGCGTGGCGACAACTCACCTACAATAAAATTCGCTTAGTCGTTGCTATTACCGGGATTACTTTTGCGGTAATTCTCATGTTTATGCAACTCGCCTTTTTAGATTCTCTTTATGATAGCCAAACTGCCCTACATCAAAGGCTTCAAGGTGATTTAGTTTTGTTTAACTCACAAATGAAAACCCTGGCCAGTACCGAGGAATTTCCTCGTCAATACTTATATCGAGCCTTAAATATTAGCGGAGTTGCCTCAATTAACTATTTATATCATGCTCAACGTCCCCTCAAATATGGCGATACGTTGGGAGGCAAAGGCGCAATTATTATTGGTATAAATCCCGAAAATCCCGCGATCGCCTTTCCTGATGCTGAGAACTTATTACCGAAAATTAATACTATTGGGACAGTCCTATTTGACCGTAATTCTGATGTTAAAGAATATGGTAACATTTTGACCGATTTAGCTAATCAACCCTATATCAAAGCCGAAATAGCGGGCAGACAAGTCCGCATCGTCGATACAGTCGATTTTGCCGGGGCAAGTTTCGCCGATGACGGTAACATTATCACGAGCGTTGCCACCTTTTTAAAAGTTAGCGATCGCCGCGCCGATGATATTACTTTAGGCTTGGTGCGTTTGCAACCCCAAGCCAATGCCCAAGCCGTATTAGCGGCAATTAAAGCGCAAACTCCCGACCTAATTCAAGTTATGACCATTGCCGAATTTATTGCCTACGAAAAGAATTATTGGTCAACCAGCGCTCCCATTGGTTTTGTTTTTGGAGTCGGTGTTTTTGTCGGATTTTTAGTTGGTGTAGTGATTGTTTCGCAAATTCTTTTTAACGAAGTTTCCGAACATTTACCCGATTATGCTTTACTCAAAGCCAGAGGCTACCGCGATCGCTATTTTCTCAAAGTTTTATTTCAAGAAGCCTCGATTATCGCCATCTTAGGTTATGTTCCCGGTTTTATCGCGGCCTTGGGACTTTATGCCGTGAGTCGAGATGCGACGGCATTGCCCATTATCATGACAACTCCTAGAGCTATTATTGTGTTGGGTTTAACCCTAACCATGTGTTTTACCTCTGGGGCGATCGCGATGCGAAAACTCAAAGACGCTGACCCCGCCGAGTTATTTTCCTAAGAAATGGCTACCCAACCCATTGTCAAAATTCAAAACCTCAATCATTTTTACGGTGTTGGAGAACTCCGTCAACAGGTCTTATTTGAAATTAACTTAAGTATCGCTTCCCAAGAATTTATCATCATTACCGGGCCTTCGGGTTCGGGCAAAAGTACCTTACTCGGCTTAATGGGTTGTTTGCGTTCGGTACAAAATGGTAGCCTCAAGATTCTCGGTCAAGAACTGCGCGGTGCTACCCCCAAACAACTCGTGCAAATGCGGCGCAACTTTGGCTATATTACCCAAGCGAGCAATCTTTTAGACTTTTTGACCGCGCAACAAAACGTCCAGATGTCTTTAGAACTCATCCCTGAATTGTCGGGTCGTCAAAGATGTCACCAAGCCCAAAAAATGCTGGCTGCTGTGGGTTTAAGCGATCGCCGTCATTACTATCCCCACAACCTCTCCGGGGGAGAACGTCAAAGAGTTGCCATTGCTTGCGCTTTAGTCAGTCAACCCCAACTCGTCCTTGCTGACGAACCCACGGCTGCATTAGATAAAGTTTCGGGACGCAACGCGATCGCCCTGATGCACCGTCTGGCTAAAGAACAAGGAAGTGCGGTCGTAATGGTCACCCACGATAACCGCATTCTCGACCTCGCCGATCGCATTGTCAAGGTGGAAGACGGTCGTTTGGAGTTAGCCCTCAACCAAGAACTCCTCATGGCTTTACCGGGCTTAGACGAAGCCTTGCTTTCCCAAAACGCTCCCCCCGTCCAAGTTGCCAACTACAACCCCAACGACATTATTATTCAACAAGGCGACCCCGCGACCCAATTTTTCGTCTTGTTGTCGGGGGAAGCAGAAGTCTACAAAGAATATCCCCATCAACCCCCCAAATTAATCAACCGCTTGCATCGAGGACAGTATTTTGGGGAAATTGGTTTGCTCGAAGGGGGAATTCGGACAGCCACGGTGCGCGTTTCCCCAGAAGCCCCCGTCCAAGTGATGACCATTGCTCGCGAGGACTTTCACTTGCTCATGCAAGGCTCGGATGTGATGAATCGCGATATCATCCAACGGCTGTATAAACGGGTCTTCAAACGCTACCTCACCGCCATTTTACCCACCCTCGACCTCGAAACCCTAGAAAACGCCAGTGTCCTCATCAAAATGGTGCGCTACGGCCCCAACTCCAACATCATCCAACCGGGAGATATTCTCAAACAGTTTTATATGTTAGCTCGCGGTCAAGTCGAAATTTTCAGCCCCGATCGCCCCGAACAATACCTCAAACGCCTGCTTCCCGGTGAAGCCTTTGGGATTAAAGAGTTAACCCTCGGAGAACCTTATCCCTACATTGCTCGCGTTACCCCTACGGCTGAAGCGGAATTGTTAGTTCTGGAAAAAGCGGCTTTCTCCCAATTGATTTCCTCGGCTTATCAGCAACCCACCCCCTCGGTTGACCCGGATGTAGACCGGATCGCGGCTCGTTTGCAACAACGACTGCTGAAAAACTTGGCCAAACACCTCCAGCAATCGCAACCTTAGAGATTATTATGTCCAGAGAGATTAAAAACTCCCCATCGACTCCTCAATGGCGATCGCCCTTGGGGATTGTTCTGGCTCTGCTATTGTTGGGAGGAATCACTGGGGGAACAATTTGGGCAATTTGGCGCTTCAATTCCACCGCAACCCCCACTGCTGTCGAATCCTCTCCAGTATCGCCAACGGTTTCCCAAGTCACCGCTTTGGGCAGACTCGAACCCCAAGGAGAAATTATCCAACTTTCTGCTCCCCAAGGCAAACAACGGGTTGCTCAAATTTTAGTAAAAGTGGGCGATCGCGTCCAAGTCGATCAAGCGGTAGCGGTTATGGACGGTTTAGCTGCTCGTCAAGCCGACCTCAAACAAGCCCAAGCTCAAGTCCAAGTTGCTCAAGCTCGTTTGCAACAAGTCCAAGCCGGAAAAGCCCCCGGAGACATTGAAGCTCAACGCCGTCAAGTGGCTGAAACCGAAGTTAGAGTTAGCAGCGACATCAAAGCCCAACAAACTGCCATCGACCGCTTATATTTGGAGTTACAAAAAGTTCAAGTGGATTACGAACGTTACCAACAATTGGCTAAAGATGGTTTAGTTCCTCAGTCCCAGGTGGACGAAAAACGCCTGCAACTGGGCTTGATTCGCAAACAAATCGAAGAAGCCCGCATTGCCCTCAATCGTATTGAAAGTACGGGTCAAGAACAGATTGAAAACGCCCAAGCACGCTTGCAAAGTTTGACAGAAGTGCGTCCGAGCGACCTTTCAGTTGTTCAAGCTGAAGTCAGGGAGGCGATCGCCCGTCAGCAGATTATTGAAGCGGATTTAGCCAATTTTTACGTCCGTTCTCCCCTGGAAGGTCAAGTCCTGAAAATTAATACCAAAGCCGGGGAAATTGCGGGCAATCGCGGTATTTTAGCATTGGGTCAGACGCAACAAATGTACGCGATCGCGGAGGTTTACGAAAGCGATATCCAGTATGTCAAAATCGGTCAATCTGCCACCGTCACGAGCGAATATGGGGGCTTTCAGGGCGTTTTACAAGGGGTGGTGGAACAAATTGGTTTGCAAATTGATCGTCCTGGCATTGTTAATGAAGATCCTTCGGCTCGTGCAGATGTACGGGTGGTGCAGGTTTCCATTCGCCTCGATCCGAAAGATAGCGATCGCGTTAATACGTTGAATCAGTTACAAGTCCGGGTTGTAATTGATGTTTAAAATAGTCAAGAAATTGTTATAATTGCCGCTTTTTTCCATGTCTAAGACTCAGCAACTTCGACAACTTTTGTATAGTCAAAACCTCGAATTTTTACTAGAAGCTCATAACGGGTTAAGTGCCAAAATTGTTGAAGAAGCCGGGTTTAAGGGGATATGGGCAAGCGGTTTGAGTATCTCGGCTCAGTGGGGAGTTAGAGATAGCAATGAAGCCAGTTGGACGCAAATTCTCGAAGTATTAGAATTTATGTCTGATGTAACTAATATTCCTATTTTGCTTGATGGCGATACGGGCTACGGTAACTTTAATAATATGCGGCGACTGGTTAAAAAACTAGAACAACGCGATATTGCCGGGGTTTGTATTGAGGATAAACAGTTTCCCAAGACCAATAGTTTTATTAATGGTAAGACTCAACTTTTAGCCCCTATTGATGAGTTTTGCGGCAAAATTAAAGCCGCCAAAGATGCCCAATCGAATGATGATTTTGTGGTGATTGCCCGGATAGAAGCGTTGATTGCTGGATGGGGATTATCTGAAGCTTTAAAACGGGCTGAAGCCTATGCTGAAGCGGGAGCAGATGGTCTTTTAATTCACAGTGCCTTGGCAATTCCTGATGAAGTTTTAGCTTTCCAAAAAGCGTGGCAAAATCAACTTCCCGTTGCGATCGTACCGACGAAATATTATGCCACTCCCACTACTATTTTTCGAGAATTTGGTTTCGCGATCGCGATTTGGGCAAATCATTTATTGAGGGCTGCGGTGACGAATATGCAAACCGTAGCTGAGAGGATTTATCAAGACCAAAATTTACTGAATATTGAAGATAAAATTGTGCCAGTTTCGGAGGTTTTTCGCTTGCAAAATGCCGCCGAATTATTAGAAGCAGAACGGCAGTATTTACCCTCACGGCATACTCCGGTTCGAGCAATTCTGTTAGCCGCTTCGCGAGGAGTAGAATTTGGCGAACTGACTGCCGACAAACCCAAATGTATGCTAACTTTACAAGGTCAACCTTTACTCGCTCAAATTACGGCAACTTATCATAAAGTTGGCATCAAAAATATTACGGTTGTGCGGGGATATCAAAAAGCAGCTATTAATTTACCGCAACTTTGCTACGTTGATAATGATGAATACGAGGGGACAGGAGAGTTAGTTTCTTTATTAAAAGCAGTTGCCAATGTTGCGTCAGATTCCCAGAATTTGATTATTGGTTACGGAGACGTTTTACTCAAACAACATATCCTGCAACTTTTACTAGAAACCTCTAGCGATTTTGCGATTGTAGTGGATGCCAAAGAACGCGATCGCACTCCTCGCATTCGCCCGGATTATGTGCGTTGTTCTTTACCTAATTCCACGCAATCTTTTTATACACCAGTGTATTTAGAAGTGATGGGTAGCACCCTCCCCGAATCGGAAATCTGCGGTTTGTGGACGGGTTTACTCAAAGTATCTCATACTGTTCTCGCACCCTTACAAACCATTCTCAAAACCCTAGATGACTGTCCTGAAATGCACGCTCAAGGCAGAATGCCCCATTTAATGAATGCCTTAATTGCTCAAAATTATAAAATTGAAGTAATTTACATTACCGGGCATTGGCTCGATATTGATGAAATTGAAGATATCCTTAAAATGGGTAAATTTCCCTAAACTTTGAGTGAAGATAAAAAGGACAAAACTTAAGTAACTCATGATTCGCTCCCAAGATTTTCTCGACCGTGCTTCTCAATGGGGTTTTAACTGTTATACAGGCGTTCCTTGTTCATATCTACAACCCCTAATTAACGGCGCAATGAGTTCTCCTCATTTACGCTATATTACAGCAGCTAATGAAGGGGATGCTGTCGCGATCGCGTCGGGAATGGAACTGGCATCTCAACGCTGTATTGTGATGATGCAAAATTCCGGTTTGGGTAATGCAGTTAACCCCTTAACTTCTCTCAATATTCCCTTCCAAATTCCCATCTTATTAATTATTACCTGGCGCGGCCAACCCCAAGGCGATCGCGACGAACCCCAACACCAACTTATGGGCAAAATAACCCCCCATCTCCTGGACTTAATGACCATTCCCTGGCAATATTTCCCCGCAGAAACTCAGCAAATTGCCCCAACTTTTAGCCGCATTATCAACCATTTTCAGCAACAGCAAACCCCCTACGCCCTGATTATGCCCAAAGGAGTGGTAGAAGCAACGCCTCTCACTGCTACTATCTCGCCCAAAATCCCCTCTCTCACCCCCGCAACCGCGACTTTGACTGCATTGCCCTCTTGGACTCGTCGCGAGGTCTTACAAGCCATTCTCAGCGCTACTCAGCCCACCGATATCCTCCTCACAACCACGGGTTATACCGGTCGCGAACTCTACAACCTCGCAGACCGCGACAACCAACTTTATCTCGTGGGTTCTATGGGCTGTGCCTCCAGTGTAGGGTTAGGGATGGCGATCGCGCACCCCCAAAAACGAATTATCATTTTAGATGGAGATGGCGCAGCTTTAATGCGTTTAGGGGCTTGGGCTGCGATTGGCTGCGAACGTCCGGCAAATCTCGTGCATATCCTCCTGGATAATCGCTGTCACGAATCCACAGGCGGTCAGCCCACCGTCTCAGCCTCCCTCAATTTTAGCGCGATCGCCGAGGCTTGCGGTTACGAAAAAGTCGTTCGGGTTGAAACCCCCCCAGTCCTCTCTCAAAACCTCCAATCTCCCACGTCACAACTCACTTTTCTACACATCCCTGTACAACCCGGTACGGCTAAATCTTTGCCTCGACCTCATATAAGCCCCTCTGCTGCCGCCCAGCGTTTGCGTCAATATTTACACCAACCCAACTCATGTTACTCCTAAATCCCGGCCCGGTTACCCTCAGCGAAAAAGTCCGCAACGCCCTTACCCAAGAGGATTTGTGTCACCGCGAACCCGAATTTGCTCAACTCACCCTCGACCTCAAACAACGACTGCTGCATATTTACCCAGAGATAGCCTCAAGCTACGATGCCGTCTTGCTTACGGGTTCGGGGACTTGTGCGGTTGAAGCAATGCTGGCCAGTTTTATTCCTCCCCAGGGGAAAGCTTTAGTGGTGGCTAATGGGGTTTATGGCGATCGCCTGGCTGCTATGATAAAAGCTCATGGTAAACCCCTAGAAATTATTACTTCTCCTTGGCAAGAAGCCATTAATTGCGCTGCGGTAGAACGTTGTTTGCAACAAGACCGAACGATTACTCATCTCGTTACCGTTCATCACGAAACCACCACCGGAAGACTCAATAATTTAGCATTATTAGGTCAACTAGCTAGTCAATTTAACATTCCGTTACTGCTCGATGGCGTTTCCAGTTTTGGGGTCGAAAAAATTGATTTCTCAGCTTGGAATATTGCGGCGGTTGCTGCGACAGCAAATAAGTGCTTGCATGGCGTTCCGGGGTTATCTTTTGTGTTAGCAAAATCCACGCTTTTTCAAACTCAAACTTCGGCAGCAAATAGTTTATATTTAGACCTTTATCGTTACCAAAAAGCTCAAATTACAGGTTATTCTCCCTTTACTCAAGCCGTCCAAGTTTATTATGGTCTGCAAGCGGCTTTACAGGAACTAGAAGCCGCAGGAGGCTGGTTAGCAAGACAAAAAAGCTATACAAAATTAGCCCAAAAAATTCGTCAAGGATTGCAACAACAAGGCGTTAAATTGTTACTCCCAGAATCCGATTACTCTTGCGCGCTTACCTCTTTTATGTTGCCGCCATACCTATCCTACTTCCAGTTACATAAAAGTCTTAAAAAAGCTGGTTTTATTATCTATGCTGGCCAAGGCAACTTCCAAGATAAAATTTTCCGCATTGCCAATATGGGAAATATTCAAATCGAAGATATTGCAAAATTACTCGATTGTTGTTCTTCTCTATTTAAAAATTAATGATGGTGAATACTGCTGTAATTTTGGCCGCAGGACAAGGGACGCGACTCGCAACATTAGGCCGTTCGCATCCCAAAGGCTTCTTACAATTTGGGAACAAACCAATTATTGCCGAATCTATTGAAAAGTTACTCAGTTTAGGCATTCAAGAAATTATTATTGTCACGGGCTATCTCTGCCATTTTTACGAACAATTGGCAAAGCAATATCCCCAAATTACTACTTGTTATAATTCTCAGTATGCTACATCAGGAAGTCTGTATTCTCTTTATTGCGCCAAAGATTTAATTCAGCAAGATTTCTTCTTACTTGAATCCGACTTAATTTATGAAGAACGCGCTTTAACAATCCTTAAAAACTTCCCGAAGGATAACGCTATTTTGCTTTCAGGTACAACAAATGCAGGGGATGAAGTCTATGTAGAAACCCAAGCTCAAACCATTGTGAATATGTCTAAAAAGCCAGAAAAGCTCAACCAAATTACTGGAGAATTAGTTGGCATTTCTAAAATTTCTTTGCTTTTATTCCAGCTTTTATTACAAGAAGCAGCAGCCCGTTTTGCCGCAACATTAAACATAGATTACGAAACCGATGGCTTAGTTGCTGTTGCCCAAAACTATCCCATTTATTACCAACTCGTTCCCGATTTAATTTGGGCAGAAATTGACGATTACCAACACTTGATGAGAGCCAAACAAAAAGTCTATCCAGCTTTGAGGGTAAACTCGTAAAAACCAGCACTTTATTGAAAATTATCTAAAATGTCGGGGTGAAGACCCCCGTTATAAGGACGTTAACGGTGGGAGTCGTCAAATATCTATACGATATACACAGTTACGTCCCCGTCGTTTAGCTTCGTAAACTGCGCGATCCGCAGCCCCAACCAGTAACTTAGGCGAGATATCGGTTTGAGGGACAATCGTAGATACCCCCAAACTGGTAGTAACGTAATCACTTACTAGAGAAGCCACATGAACAATATGTTGGTTTTCGACTTCCTGATTCAGGGTTTGGGCAACTTGCAACGCACCTTCGGCAGGAGTGTTGGGTAAAATGATAGCAAACTCTTCCCCGCCGTAGCGAGAAACTAAATCCGCAGGGCGACGAGTGTTGGTTTGTAGGACTTGAGCAACTAGCTGTAAGCAGCGATCGCCTTCTAAATGACCGTAGGTATCATTGTAGCGCTTAAAATAATCAATATCGCAAAATATCAAAGAAAGAGGCGCTTTTTCTCGACTCAAACGCTGCCACTCTCGGTCAAGATAAGCATCAAAGCGGCGACGGTTAGCTACCTGCGTCAAGCCATCTAAGGTGGCAAGACGGTGTAATTTCCGATTCGCTTGTTTTAAGGCAGCAGTGCGCTCATTGACGCGGGTTTCCAGGGTTTGAGTGTAGTCTGTGAGGCGATCGCAAAGCAAGGCGTTATCAATCGTAGCGGCGGCTTGGGAGGTTAAAGCCGTAAAGAGTTTGAGGTCTTGAGCGGTGTAGGGAATGGGGTGGTGATTGCAAATACTGACAATGCCAATAATTTGCTCTTGAACTTTGAGGGGCGCACATATATTAGCATGAATACCCGTTAATTGAGGGTGGGTATAGCGATCGCCATTAACAATTTTAGCCTGACCCGAAGCCAATACTTGCTCGAAAATCTGCTTATAAGGATCGCAGGTGTGGTCAATACAGCGACAATTTTCACTCCAAGAAGCAATTGTTGTAAAAGTCGAACGATCGCGATCGCGCAGTAAGACAATCATACAAGTTGCTGCAATTAATTTGCGAGTTTCTTCTAGCATGGCTTGAGCCACAGCTTCCACGCTGACACAACTGGCAAATTTGGCAGAAATATCGTACAGAAAGTTAATTTCTTCGTATTTTTCTAAAGTGTCGAGGGCTAGACTTTTTTTCTCCAATTCTTTTTGCAAGATGTAACTAAGGGTTAAGACAAGGCTGTGGGCTTGAGGCGGCCCGATAATATAACCAAAGGAACGATTATCTACTGCGATTGTATGATGCTTGGCCGACACGGGGTTGCCATTAGTCCAGACTAAGGTTTCGTCTAGTTCGCAAATCGCTACTGTTATATCTAAAGCATCTGTCAGAGCAGAAACCACTGACAATAACTCTTGTCTCTTAAATAATTTTTTTAAACTGAGTTGAATCATTCAAACATGGCGACACTTTTAAGTTCGTCTGGGTTATGAGAGGCGATCGTAGTTAATATATATCTAGTTTAAACCCAAAACCTCTTTTGATTTCGCTAATACTTCTCGCGGTCGAAAAGGCTTAGTCATATATAAGTCTGCTCCCATCGCAATACCTGTTTGTTTATCAAATTCTTGACCTTTAGCCGTCAGCATGATGATATAAACTTCGGGATAAGCCAATTCTTGTTTGATGGCACGACAGACTTCTAAACCACTCATTTTAGGCATCATAACATCTAGGAAGATCAGATCGGGTTTTTCAGTTTGAGCAATTTTCAAAGCTTCTGCACCGTTTTTGGCTAATAAAAGCCGAACATTATAGTCATCTTCTAGTTTTTCGAGAGCTTGCTCCATTAAAATCAGAATATTAGGTTCATCATCAACAATTAAGACTTTCTGAGTCATTTTTCTTTTTAAAGAGTTATGGTTAAATGGGCAGTTTAGCTGCGGTTAGAACAGTTAAGTCACTGAATGTTATCCAGAGGAAAAGAGGCTCAAAAACAGGATGATAGCCTAACGTGGGTTATTACAGGTATTTTCAGCAAAGCAGAGGTCAACTGCGGCAATAACAAGCGCGATCGCGGTTTCGTAAGATTAGTTTAGCGCGATTTCCCAAGTTTCCAGAGATTAAAGCAGCAAAAGCGATGAAAATCCAGTATATATGGCAATTAATCGGTATTAGCCTTCTTGTATCTTGCTTGAGCCTAGGATGCGATCGCTCTAGTCTTCAACAAACCATTGTGACAGAAAATCTCACAATTTCTGCTGCTGCGAGTCTGAAAAATGTTTTGGTAGAAATTCAGTCTTCCTATCAACAAAAATACCCCCATACCCAAGTCACTTATAACTTTGCGGCTTCAGGAACGTTACAACGTCAAATCGAACAAGGCGCACCTGTCGATGTCTTTATTACAGCAGCAGCATCTAAAATGGATATTTTAGAGCAAAAAGGGCTTATTGCTTCAGAAACACGCCGCAATTTCCTCAAAAATAAGCTAGTTTTGGTCGTTCCTAAAGTTAGTAAAAAAGCTAAAACGATTACTAACTTTCCCGATTTAGCAACAGCAAAAATTACCACCATTGCATTAGGCGAACCGAAAAGCGTACCAGCAGGTCAATATGCTCAAGAAGTTTTAGCTTATTTTCAAATCGCCGATCTCGTTAATGCCAAAGCTGTTTATGGGAAAGATGTCCGCCAGGTTTTAAACTATGTTGCTACCGGAAATGTTGACGCAGCCATAGTATATTTTACTGATGTTAAAGCTTCAGACCGGGTGACAATTGTCGCCACAGCCCCAGAAAATTCTCACTCTCCCATTATTTACGCGATCGCCGTCGTTCAAGATAGTAAAAATAGTAAAACTGCTCGTCAGTGGATTGAGTTTTTAAACAATCCCACAGCCCAAACTATTTTCACTCGCTATGGGTTTCTACCAAACCAATGATAAACAATTTTACCCCCATTTGGCTATCGCTTAAAACAGCAACAGTCGCTACTTTCTTTGCCTTTATTTTAGGGCTTATTATAGCTCATAAAATGTTAAATTATCAAGGTAAATTCAAAGGATTAATCGAGGTTATTTTAACTGCACCTTTAGTCCTTCCCCCCACAGTAATTGGTTTTTTGTTACTATTATTATTAGGTAAAAACGGTCTTATCGGTCAAATTTTAGATCGTTTTGAAATCACAGTTATTTTCTCTTGGTATGCCACCGTTATTGCCGCCACAGTTGTTGCTTTTCCCTTAATGTATAAAACTGCTTTGGCTGCATTCGCGCAAGTTGATGCCAATTTAATTGCTTGTGCCAGAACTCTAGGCGCTTCAGAAAAAACAATCTTTTGGCGAATTATCTTACCTCTAGCTAAACCAGGTGTAGTCGCTGGCACATTACTGGCTTATGCACGAGCTTTAGGAGAATTTGGGGCAACTTTAATGTTAGCAGGTGCTATTCCCGGTAAAACTGAAACAATACCTCTAGCCATTTTTTTAGCGGCAGAAAGTGGCGAAACCGATCGGGCTTTATTTTTAGTCATTGTCATGTTAGCGATCGCGTTTATTGTAATGACCTCCGCAAACTATTGGACAGAAAAAAACAAGCGCAATCTGCCTCAATTCCGCCGCAATTCTCACAAACGCTTGCCGCAAAATTTCTCTTCCCGATTATCACCAATTCCCGGCAAAAATAGTCCCTTTGAACTGATAATTGATATTGAGAAAACCCTAGCTGATTTCCACTTAAAAGTCACCTTTCATACCGACCGCACTCCTCTAGGAATATTAGGGGCTTCTGGGTCGGGAAAAAGTACAATTTTGCGCTGCATTGCGGGTTTAGAAACCCCCGATCGCGGTAAAATTATTCTGAATGGCCGAGTTTTGTTTGACTCAAATCGCGGTATTAATCTTCTCCCTCGCGATCGCGCTTGTGGCTTTTTGTTGCAAAACTATGGATTATTTCCCCATCTCACCGTAGCCGAAAATATTGCCTTTGGTATCCACAAAAATAAACCCCGCCAAGCAGTGCAGCAAGCCGTCGAAAATCAACTCCTTTGTGTTAACCTAAACGGCATGGGCGATCGCTACCCCGAAGAACTTTCTGGCGGTCAGCAACAGCGAATTGCCTTGGGGAGAGCAATGGTTAATCAACCGCATATCTTGCTGTTAGACGAGCCATTTTCAGCATTAGATACTTACCTGCGCGATCGCCAAGAAAAGCTCCTCAGACAGCATTTAACTCACTATCAAGGCATCACTTTATTCATCACCCATAACCTCGAAGAAGCTTATCGCGTCTGTCCCAATTTACTCATTCTTGACAACGGAAAAATTATTGCCAGAGGTTCAAAACAAGACATATTTGAACATCCTCCCAACTGGAAAACAGCGCAACTCACAGGTTGCAAAAACTTCTCTGACGCGATCGCAATTTCTCCTCATCAAATCCAAGCCCTCGATTGGGACTGTACTCTAGAAGTTATCGAACCCGTTTCTCCAATGCTCAAATATGTCGGTATCCGCGCTCATCAACTCCTTTTTCCTCGCAGTCCTCGCCAAAGTAATACCTTTCCTTGTTGGTTGGCAATGACCAGCGAAACACAACACCGCATCACCTTATATTTAAAGTTAAATCACCCAGCGCATCACCCCGAAGATTATCACCTCCAAGCCGAAGTTTTTAAAGATAAATGGCAGGAATTAAAAGAACGTTCTTTTCCTTGGTTTATACAACTCAACGAACTCAAATTGATTTTATTAAATGAGTAAAATTAACTCGTTGTAGAAGACGTTTTTGTATAAATGCTTACGACATTAAATTAAAATACTGTAATAAAATTGCTGGGCTGTACAAAACTTTCCGCTTATTGTATTGTACAGTTAAACAATAATAACTTTAAGTCAAAGCTTCTACTGATAACGACTTACCGACATATTGGAATAAGTTTCCTTAACCAAAACTTATCTAAGGTTACAAGCAATAACGCTGAGTTTACCAACTAAAAAAATGAAACATAAGGTGCAAAAAATGAAATACACGCTGGGTTTTATCGTCTTCTTATTGGGGGTTGCTTTGCCTTATAGTGTTAAAGCAGGTCATACTAATATCGTGCTGACAGCAGAGCTAGACGGTAGTGCAGAAGTTCCGAGCAGTGGCAGCCCAGAAGACATGGTAGGAGACCCCACTGGAATGGGAGAAGGTTATGTATTTGGCATCGACAACGACCCCTCCACCTTATGCTATACCTTAGAAGTCTCCAGAATTCAGATGGTTCCTGTGGGCGAAGGAATGGCAGCCCATATCCACGAAGGAGCAATGGGAGAAAATGGCCCTGTTGTTGCAGTTCTGGCAGGCCCTGAAGACGGTAATGCGGCAGATTGTTTGACTGAAGGTGAAGAAGGCAAGTTTCCCACAGGTGAAGCGGGTATTGTGCAACGAATTTTAAACAATCCTGAAGATTTTTACATTAATGTGCATAACCCTCAATTTCCTAATGGTGCGATTCGCGGACAGCTTAAAGGACATTCGCATTCACACTAAATTTTGACGCTCCTCCGCCTAAACCAGTTAGAGAAGTTATTAACAGAAATTGATAGCTTTTCTTTCTCAGGAGAAGGGCTAGAGTTGAGAGTAAAATTGCGAACCCCAACTCAGTTTTAGCTTCAAAACAAATCCCCCCAACTAAACCAGTCGGGGGGAAAACAATCGGCTTTTAACTTTTTAACCCTCTTCACCGCGATCTACCATTTGACTGGGAGAAGAATTATAAATCGCATCTAACTTTTCGCGAGCATCTTCAACATCCATAGACTTCACAATCAGCAACGGTTCGCGAATAGGTTGACCATCACTATCAAGCAACTCTGGATGAGGAACAGAAACCCGACGATTTGTTGCCATCATCTGGTTATTTCCCGGATAACGGCGTTGAGAATCAAGACTAACTGTTACTAAACTGCGAATTAAATTACTAATAGCGAAGAAAGCAATAATCGTAAAAGCCAAAATGTAAAGCAGGTGTAACATTGTTTTTTATCCCTAAAATTTGCTTATGTTTTTCGTACAAAAATCTTTAATAAAGCTTTTTTAGAAAGCCAAAGCCTAGCCTCAAGCTAATTTAATTATGTCATAATAAGACCAAGCTTGGCTTAAAAACTGTTCAATCTTGGCAAAATTTAAATCATTGCGATTCCGAAGCTTGCTGCAAACTACGCCACTGACTGGCAACTTGCCAACATTCAGTCACCAAGTTATGCCAAGGTTGGATAGTGCTTAACTCCAGACCTGCTTGACCGGATGTAGCCTGGAATAAAGCTTGAGCCGCACTCACTTCTTGCTGGGCTGTTTTAAGCCGAGTAATCAGATTAACTTGTTCGTTTGGGTTTAGAAAAGTAATATTCTCATTTTCGAGTAAATCTCGCGATCGCGCAAACCAATATTGGAAATCAGCCAACAATGGCTCTAACACCGCCTTGAGCAACTCGCGTTCGGGGGGTTGTGTCAAAGACATTCGATTCTAATAAAGCGTGTACTATACTACATTTTATCTTAACGGCTTTTACAAAAAGTTACAGAAATCTTTATTTTATTAAGAATTGTAGAACATCATTGAATCGCGCGATCGCCCTATTTCCCAATCCCAACCCCAGCCACTAAAATCAAAATTCCGACAGCCGATATCATAGAAAAATGTAACCACCCAACCACATATAAAAATTAACTTGTATGGTTCAACAACCGATGGCTACCGCCGAACAACCCGAAGCGATTCACCTACCTCGTACCAGTGAATCCGACCAACTCAAACGCATTCGTCACACCGCCTCTCACATCATGGCGATGGCGGTACAACGGTTGTTTCCCCAAGCCCAAGTGACTATCGGCCCTTGGACAGAAAACGGGTTTTACTACGACTTCGACAACCCCGAACCCTTTAGCGAGAAAGACCTCAAAGCCATCAAAAAAGAGATGGACAAGATCATCAAGCAAAAACAGCCCGTAATACGCGAAGAAGTCACTCGCGAAGAAGCCAAAAGTCGTATCGAAAAACTCGGCGAACCCTACAAACTGGAAATCCTCGACGACATCAAAACCGAACCCATCACCATCTATCACCTGGGGGATGCTTGGTGGGATTTGTGCGCGGGGCCTCATATCGAAAACACCAGCGAACTCAACCCCAAAGCCATCGAAATTGAAAGCGTCGCGGGGGCATATTGGCGCGGAGACGAAAACCGCCAACAACTGCAACGCATCTATGCAACGGCTTGGGAAAACCCCGAACAACTCAAAGAATACAAACGCCGCAAAGCCGAAGCCCTCAAACGCGACCACCGCAAACTGGGAAAAGAATTGGGTTTGTTTGTCTTCAGCGACTCAGTAGGCCCTGGTTTACCCCTCTGGACTCCGAAAGGGACGATTATCCGGTCTACCTTAGAAAGCTTCCTGCAACAAGAACAAATTAAACGGGGCTATCTTCCCGTCGTCACCCCCCACATTGCCAGAGTCGATTTATTCAAAATATCGGGGCATTGGCAGAACTATAAAGAAGATATGTTCCCCATGATGGCGGAAAGTCCCGAAGCAGCCGCGAAAGAGCGCGGATTTGTCATGAAACCGATGAATTGCCCCTTTCACATCCAAATTTACAAAGACGAGTTGCGCTCTTATCGCGAGTTACCAATGCGTTTGGCGGAGTTTGGGACGGTGTATCGTTACGAGCAATCTGGGGAGTTAGGCGGCTTAACCAGAGTGCGGGGCTTTACGGTGGATGATTCCCACCTCTTTGTCACTCCCGACCAACTGGATGCGGAGTTTTTGAGCGTGGTAGATTTAATCCTGGAAGTGTTCCAAAGCTTGCAGTTGAAGCAATTTAAAGCGCGTCTGAGTTTCCGCGACCCAGAATCGGATAAGTATATTGGTTCGGAGGAAGCTTGGAATAAAGCCGAAAATGCCATTCGTCGGGCAGTCCAAACCCTGGAAATGGATTACTTTGAAGCCCCAGGAGAAGCGGCGTTTTACGGGCCGAAACTGGACTTTATTTTCCGCGATGTTCTCGACCGAGAATGGCAACTGGGAACGGTGCAAGTGGATTATAATTTGCCCGAACGCTTTAAACTCGAATACACCGCCGAGGATGGTTCTAGGCAGCGTCCAGTAATGATTCACCGCGCTCCTTTTGGCTCTCTAGAGCGTCTGATTGGCATTTTGATCGAACAGTACGCGGGAGACTTTCCCTTGTGGTTAGCGCCGATTCAAATGCGTTTGATGAGTGTTAGCGACGAGTTTCTAGGTTATGCCAAGGAAGTTGCGGCTAAGTTACGGGCTGTAGGAGTTCGCGCTGAAGTTGACATTAGTGGCGATCGCCTTAATAAAATGATTCGTAATGCTGAAAAAGGGAAAATCCCGGTTATGGCGATTCTAGGGGGCAAGGAAGTGGAAAGTGACTCCCTGAGCATCCGCACCCGCGCTAACGGCGAATTAGGCGTAATTCCGGTGACTGAGGTGGTAGAAAGGATGAAAAACGCGATCGCGAATCGTACTGATTTTTAACTTTATTGCCCTCACCCAAATCAGTTATCAGCGACTAAGGGGCAGTCGGCAATCGGCAGTCGGCAGTCGGGGGAGAGTGGGGATGAATGCCCCAGCAAAGTTGATCAGAAACTTTGGCTCTTTGGGGTTACTCTAAAATAGGCTCAACGCTAGACTATAGCAGGGTTTCAGCGTCAAAAAGTAAATTTAAGTTTCTGGAGAGTTATCAGTAATCAGTAATCAGTTATCAGTTTTGGAGTGGGAGGAGGGGGAAGAAAAGAACTATACAACGGGTAACCAAATACACCGTTTATCCCGATAAACCGCCCACGGATTGGAAATCCGGGGCTAATGCAACAAAGTCCGACTTTGCGGACTGGAAATAAGCGAATTTGAAATTAAGCCCTAATTGCTACAAGATAACAACTTCGCAGACACGACATTATCCCGAAAACTTACACCTAATGTGCAAGTATTGTCTCCTTCTTGGAATTGCCACTCATATCCAACAATACTATGGCGTTCTGTGGGTTCTCCCAGTTGTTGCAGTACCACTTGTTCGCTCATCCCTGTCTCGATGCGCTCAAAGGCAGTCGGTAGGGGTAAACTATCACATTGAAAGCCAGTGTTACTTTCAGAACAAGACATTCCTGGGGATGTCATCAAGCTATTAAGCTGATTTTTCGGGAACTCAGCGAATAATACCGCACCATCAGCTTGTTCCCAAGTATAAGCCGAATAGCGATCGCGTACTTGTCCGGCGCTACCCAGCAAAGCCACAACTTGCTCGTAACTCATCTCGTCCATTTGCGCGTAATACTGCTCGATGCGAGCCTTTAAATTGCTGCTTGTGGGGGTAGGAGTCGGGGTTTGTTGCGCTTGGGAACAGTATTGAGCTTTCTGGGCTGCACTTAATCCGGTGGGAGAAGCTTGGAGTTGTTGCAGGCGATCGCGATATTGTTGCAGTTGAGTACGATTATTCGGGTACGCTGACATCATATTATCAACCAGGGCGATCGCGCCGTCCCAATCTTCGCTGCATAATGCCTGGTTTAGTTGTCCCGTCACATCTTGCGCCCAACTCGGCAACCCTGTCAAACCGAGCAATCCCCCTAACAAAATTCCGGCGCAGTATTGTTTGAGATTCATGGGTAGTTCGCTAAAATTCTTTGATATTTAGCACTACAAACCCCATTAAGGAAATTACGCAACTTTAGGGATCGAGATAACGCAATCCTAGAGTAAACTCTTGGGGTCGGGGCGCGATCGCCTCCAAACGATATTGTCCCCCCCGCAAAATCTTCCCC
Source organism: Jaaginema sp. PMC 1080.18 (assembly GCA_035968055.1). Classification (GTDB taxonomy): domain Bacteria; phylum Cyanobacteriota; class Cyanobacteriia; order Cyanobacteriales; family Spirulinaceae; genus Jaaginema. The sequence continues at coordinate 45,172 of JAWQFT010000003.1, forward strand.
TGCCAAAATTCTACGCCCTGAGCCGCGTCAATCGGTTCGCCGTCAGGAGAGTAAATATTTAACTTCACTCGACCCGAAAGCACTTCCACTTCCAGGGTTTTTCCGGTTTCTAAAGGCAAAAAATAGCTCTGACGGCGTTGAGGGCTGGTTTGACCCTGAACTTCGAGCGGTTTGGTAATGGCAGACAAAGTAACGCTAGTTTCCTCTGGTTCTGATGGGGTAGGACTCAGCAAAGGAGAAGAATCGACTTCAGACGGTGCAACTGCCCCACTCAAAGCCACTTCTAACTGATATTCATACTCCTCTGGCGGCAAGCCCGGAATCGCAATCAGTTGAATAACGTAATCCCCCGACTCAGACAGCCTACCTTGCCAATTTTTCACCAATTCGGCGCTAATTTCCACGATTTCTCGATTTGGCTTCAGCAACGTCAACCAAATCCCCTCACTCGCCAGGGCGATCGCCAACTCTTGATTCGCTGCCCCTTGGACAATATACTCAGCCGTAGTATCGGGGGGTAAAGTGCCACTTTGTTGCAAAACTTGACCCGGCGGGATGGTCAAACGCTCGCGGAAATTAGGTTCTGGGGTAGCTGGCGTATTAGGAGCAGTTGCCACTGCGGGTAGCTTGGAAGGAACTGCCGTAGTCGGTTGCGGGGATTTTAACCAAGAAGCCACCAAAAGCCAAGCACCAATCCCAGCAATCAACCCCAAACCCAGAGTCAAACCAATTGAGACCCCAGGATAACGCAGCGCTGGTGTCGATTCAGGCAGCGTCGTCCAGCCGCCATCCGGGGGGTCTTCAGGCGGAGAGAGAGGTTCGGCGGCAGTTTTGACAATGGGGGGGGGTTGTAGCGCTTGTAAGACATCTAGGACAGAAGGATAGCGATCGCGCGGCTGAGGTTGCAGCATTCGTGTCAATACGGTTGCTAACTCCTCGCTCGCTTCAGTGTAGGGTTGCCAGTGCCAAGTTTGGGTTTCCGAATCATAGAGAGTTTCTGGGTCTTTGCCCGTGAGGAGTGTCACCGCGATCGCCCCCAAACGGTAGAGATCGCTACTAGGGGTAAGGGGGACATCCTGAACCAATTCCGGCGGACTGTAGGGGCTAGGAGGTGTCTCAGAGCAAGCATCGCGAGCATCCAAGCCAATAAAGACAGGTTCGAGATGATTGGGAGTCGCCACCGTCGGATGCAGAATAATGTGACGGGGGACAAGCTGATTGCCCAGACAATCTTGGCGATGGAGATAATCTAAAATCGGCAACAAGCGCCAACATAACTCCCGCACTTCGCCTTCTGTAAGGGTGCGATTTTGGCTTTGACGAGATTGCCAAATATCTGCCAGACTTTGCCCTTCAATGTAATCTTGCACAAAAAACCAAGACCGCTCCGCTTTAAACGTCGCCCGAAACCCAGGCAGTTGGCGGTGTTGGAGGTGATACAGTTGATTAACTCCCCGGAGAAAGCGATCGCGCACTTGGGGCAACTCCGACGGCAGAAACGCCTCTAAATTCAATCCCTTGAGAATACAAAGTTCGTTAAACCGACCGCGATCTTGAGCCAAATAAGTCGCGCGATCGGCTTTTTGCGCCAAAATCGCGATCGCGCAGTAGCGTCGATCTAAAATCGTACCGGGTCGCACCAAAGAAAACATAACGCCCTCGATCCATCACTCCTCAAAACCGCGCCGCCACATCTTTCAAAATACTACCGTAGCTCATTAATTTCTCAAGGCGAAAAAGTCCTCATAACCCCTAACACAACGCTCGTTTATCGATCCCTCATTGTACTCTGACCCCAAAAAACTGTCCTATCAATGTCTTGAATTCTTCAATAATGGAATAATCTGAATGATAAGATTGCCGTGAATTGAGGTTCAATAACCTACCGTGATCCGTACAGCCACTATCAACCTTCAGCCACCGCTACCTCCCCTGACAGAAAACAACCGCCTTCGGTTATTTTCGGGGTCATCCAACGTACCCCTCGCTCAAGAAGTCGCTCGCTACCTCGGTATGGACTTAGGTCCGATGGTTCGCAAGCGCTTTGCTGACGGCGAACTCTATATCCAAATACAAGAATCCATCCGAGGTTGCGATGTCTATCTCATTCAACCTTGTTGTCATCCCGTCAACGACCGTTTGATGGAATTATTAATCATGGTTGACGCTTGTCGGCGAGCTTCTGCCCGTCAAATTACCGCCGTCATCCCTTATTATTGCTATGCTCGTGCCGATCGCAAAACCGCAGGCCGCGAATCCATCACAGCAAAACTGGTGGCTAACTTAATGACCGAAGCCGGGGCTAATCGTATCTTGGGGATGGATTTACATTCAGCCCAAATTCAAGGCTACTTCGACATTCCCTTTGACCACGTTTACGGCTCTCCAGTCATTCTCAACTACTTGATGAGCAAAAATCTACCCGATCTCGTCGTAGTTTCCCCGGATGTGGGCGGTGTCGCTCGTGCTAGAGCTTTCGCCAAAAAGCTCGACGATGCTCCCTTAGCCATCATCGACAAACGCCGTCAAGCCCACAACGTCGCTGAAGTGATGAATGTTATCGGGGATGTGGAGGGCAAAACCGCCGTCCTCGTTGACGATATGATCGATACTGCCGGAACAATTACCGAAGGAGCGCGATTATTACGAGAACACGGCGCGCGTCAGGTTTATGCCTGTGCGACTCATGCCGTATTTTCACCCCCTGCGATTGAGCGACTCTCAAACGGTGTCTTTGAAGAAGTGATTGTCACGAATACGATACCCCTAGCAGAATCCCAACACTTCCCTCAACTGCGGATTCTTTCTGTTGCCAATCTCATCGGGGAAACAATCTGGCGCATTCACGAGGATAGTTCAGTTAGCAGTATGTTTCGTTAATTCTTTTTCGTTGTTTGTTGGTTATTTGTCACAATTCCAAATTTCTCCCACTCCCCAAAACTCTCTTTGAAACGTCAAATTCACTTTTTGAAGCTGAAACCCTTATTTGATATGTTTTTGAGCCATTTTGAAAGTCCGCCCCAAGAGCCAAAGTTTCCGATCATCTTTGGAGGGGCATAAATCCCACTTCCCCCCGACTGCCGATTGCCCAATCCCTACTGCCCCTTAGAAGCTGTTAACTGAAAAAGCTGCCCCCCAGAGGCTGAATTAACAATGACCGCCAGTTAGTAACTAACTGACGGTTCAAAAAAGGTCAACAAAAATTCAGATTTTCAGCCTCTAAACTTTTGACTACTGTTGCGGAAACTGCTGCGGATATTTCTCTGCGAAGTAGTTGCCTAATACTGTACTCACAACAGACAACAAGACCGGGGCTAAGATAAATTCTAATAAACCGCTAACTCGGAATCCAGGCACAAATACTGAAGATAACCAGAAGCACAAGCCGTTAACCACTAGGGAGAATGCACCCAAAGTTAAGAAATTTATGGGTAAAGATAAGACGTTGATGACGGGCTTGATAACAGCATTAACAACACCGATCGCGATCGCGGCAATCAAAGCTGCGGGAAAAGTTGCTAAGTCTACACCAGGAAAAATAATATCAACCACTAAAAGACTTAAAGCCGTGGCTAATAAGGTTAATAAACTACCTAACATAAAATTTTACTCCGTTTATTTATTAAATTGTTGCAGACACAGTTAATTTTGATTTGAATTTTGTGTCATCTCTAACCGTAGCAAATTGGGATGGCGGTTACATCTGTATAAAGAAGTATGTTTGAGGAAAGAGTCGCTAATTCGGTTAATTTCCCTCCCAAACAAGATAGATGCTGTAATTATCCCTGTAGATGGATGTTAAAGATTGCGTTTCTTCTTAATATAGAGATCGACTACGCAAAAGCGAGTTACGAGAAAAAAGTAGAGGAAAACAATTATGGATATTATGAGAATTCTTTTAGCGATTATTTTACCGCCCCTAGGTGTATTTCTGACCAAAGGCATTAGCCCAGCTTTTGTTATTAACGTCTTGCTGACTATTTTGGGTTGGCTTCCCGGTTCGATCCACGCAGTGTGGATTATTGTGAAGCAAGCCGAAAACGAACCCGCTTACTAAAAAATAATCATTTCACCAGCCTGGGCGATCGCGCACTTTTTAGGATTTTTTAAGATCGATTTTTCTTGAACGTAGAGTAATGCGCGATCGCCCTCAAATTTATTAATTAATCAAATGAAACAATAAATAAAAAATGGAAACAATTGCAAGGCTAGGCTATGCAACTAAAGGTATTGTCTATGGTATTGTTGGTATTCTAGCAATCATGGCTGCTTTTACAGCAGGAGGTAAAACAACAAATACGAAAGGTGCATTAGGCTTTATTGCCGGTCAACCTTTTGGAAAATTTCTCTTAATTTTAATTGCCATTGGTTTGATTGCTTATGCTCTTTGGCGCTTTATCGAAGCTATCCAAGACCCAGAACACAAAGGTTCAGATGCTAAAGGAATAGTCCAACGCTTGGGTTACGTTGTCAGTGGTTTAATTTACGGTTCTTTAGCAGCCCAAGCCATTTTGATTGTCACAGGTGCAATAAGTCAATCCCAAGCCAGTGACAGTAGTAGCGACTCAAAACAAGATTGGACTGCATGGGTAATGCAACAACCGATGGGTCGTTGGCTAGTGGGTCTAGTCGGTGCAATTATTATTGGCATCGGCTTTTATCGAATCTACAAAGCTTACAAAACAAAATTTCGTCGCAAACTCGATCTAGCAGAACTCGATCCCGACCGAGAAGCCTGGGCTATTCGGATCAGTCGTGTTGGCATTGCAGCCAGAGGTGTTGTATTCGCTTTGACGGGCTTCTTTTTATTACAAGCTTCAGCCCAATATGACCCGAATAAAGTTAAAGGTCTAGATGGCATTTTAGGAACGCTGGCCGCGCAACCTTTTGGTAAGTTTTTATTAGCTTTGGCCGCAATCGGCTTGATTGCTTATGCTCTTTATATGTTGATTCAATCTCGCTATCGTCGGCTGAATGTTTGAGAGTCAATTATGTTGGGCTTTAGCCTTGAGAAGGGAAACACTTTTTTAGTATTTCCCTCTTTTTCAATTATTTAGATTGCAGTACCGATCTTTGGTATTCAGGATACCATTCTCGCAGGCGATCGCGGTCGAGTTTGAGGAATTTCGGGAGCGATCGCAACGCATGAAACGCCCCTCGCGCGTTAGGAAAACCCCGTTGCGGTTTAGCTGCATCGCGAGCCAATTCTAGCAAACAGCGCGTTATTGCAAAAGTATAAGTTTTTAACGCAACATCTCGATCTTTAGGCGAATTAAGAATATATAAAACTAAGGTATTTGCTAAAATCAAGCACGTTCGACTGTAGTATTTGATCCGAGCAACCGGGGTTTCATCATGATAAATCAAAGCATCGCAGGCTAATACTAAAGCATACTTTTGCGAAATTCGATAACTCAAATCTATATCCGTTCCCATATTAAATAACATCAAATCAAATCCCCCCACTTCTCGAAAGGCCAAAGTGCGATAACTCATCCGACAGCCATGAAACAAAGCCACATTTTTAATCGGGACTTCCTGGGCAATTTCAGAAGTATCGTAAGCATGATATTCGCCATCGTAAGGTAAGAAAAGCTGTTCTTGATACCATAGTTTCTGCACGGCTTGTACAAAACTGCTTCTAGGCTTTTCTGAAGCAGATGTTAAAGTTTTACTAAACTCTGGGTCAATTTTGTCCGGTGGTGTCGCCATTAAACGTCCGCAAGTTCCGCCGATAATGCCTTCGCGATCGCTTTCGTAAACTTTAAGAAGTTCTTCGGCATAGTTAGGATAAGGAAAAGAATCATCATCTAAAATAATGAGGATATCACTACTACATTTTTCTGCTCCTAAATTCGCTTGATAAGCAATCGATTTTATTTCAGACTGAAGATAAACGCATTCAACTTCCGGTTGACTTTGAGCAATAATATTTTCAACTTCTGCTTTTGATTCTTGCCAATTATCACTTGCGTCAATAATGATAATTTGTTTGGGTAATCGAGTTTGATTAATAAAGGTTGGGAGGGAATTTCTTAAAATATTACCGCGATTAAGCGTGGGAATTAGCCCTGACCAAGTTAGCATACGACTTATTCTCTTTTATTGTTTGGACTGGAGTACCGATCTTTGATATTCAGGATACCATTCTCGCAGGCGATCGCGGTCGAGTTTGAGGAATTTCGGGAGCGATCGCAACGCATAAAACGCCCCTCGCGCATGAGGAAAACCCCGTTGCGGTTTAGCTGCATCGCGAGCCAATTCTAACAAACAGCGCGTTATTGCAAAAAGGTAAGTTGTCAACACAATATTTTGCTCTTGGGATGCTTTCAGAATATACAAAACTAAAGCATTAGCCACAACCAAACAAGCCATATTATAACGTTTGAGCCGAGCGACTGGGGTTTCATCGTGATAGATTAAAGCATCACAAGCCAAGACGAGAGCGTACTTTTGAGAAACTCGATAACTCAGGTCTACGTCAGTTCCCTTATTGATCAAAATTGTATCAAAGCCTCCCACTTCTCGAAAGGCTGAAATCCGATAACTCATGCGACAACCATGCAATAAAGCTAAATCTTGAATCGGAACTTCTTTAGCAATTTTAGAAGTATCGTAAATATGGTATTTACCGTCATAAGGTAGGAAAAACCGCTCTTGATACCAAAGTCTCTGGACTGCTTGGACAAAAATGCCTCTACGCTTTTCTGAAGCCGATCTCAAAGTTTTGCTAAACTCTTGGTTAATTCCATTTGGCAGCGTATTCACCAAAAAACCGCAGACTCCTCCTACAATTCCTTCGCGATCGCTTTCGTAAACTTTGAGGACTTTTTCTGCGTAATTGGGATAAGGAAACGAATCATCGTCTAGTAAAAAAAGTATATCACTACTACATTTTTCTGCACCTAAATTCCCTTGATAAGTCAAAGATTTTATGTCCGAATGAAGATAAATCCATTCAATTTCTGGCTTAGTTGGGGCGATTGTACCTAAAATTTCTACTTTTGATTCTTGCCAACTGTCGCTCGCGTCAACAACAATAATTTGTTTAGGTAATCGAGTTTGATTAATAAAAGTAGGTAGTGAGTTTCTCAAGATATTGCCGCGATTGAGAGTGGGAATTAGCCCTGACCAAGTTAGCATTCGCTTTATCATAAAAGTTAAAGATGAGCAACTGGAAAGAAAAATTATATGAGCTAAATCTCAAAAAACGCCAATGTCCAGCGTTGTTTTAACTTCAGAGGTTAAAAAACCTGCTAACATTTGAGCAGGCGTTAATTCAACAGTTGCTTAAATCTAAGTTAATCTATGAATTTGGCTTTGTCCACCAGGCGATCGCGTAAGATTGTTCGGCTTCGTGAACTTGTCGCTGATACTGCACGCGAATCTTGTACCGTCCCGTTTGGGGAACTTCACAGAAAATATGCTCGATACTATCCACCTCACTCATTGAAGCACAAGTGCGAGTTGCCGCCGCATTGCCATCAAGAGGCACTAAAGCGATATTCAAGTCATTTAAGCCGCGATCGCGAAAACTCTCCCCTGGATCGTACAATTCATTGCCATTCCTATCCTCTAACTCCACGCGACGCTGCCAAGTTAAAGTAATCGCCGCTCGACTTCCTCCTGACAACGGTTGTGCTAACACATACTCTTGGGTCATTCGAGCGCTCACCGTACCATAATCCCAACCTATCGGTGGCACATCACTTTCAGGAGACCACTGACCGCCGCTAAACTGCTGATAAGCCCGAAACGCATTTAACTGTCCCGTCCCCATTTCAATATCTAAAGGAGTTTCTGGTTCGCGAGCCGCATCTCCATCCAACCAAGTGAGGTTATCCTTATCTAAAATAGTCCGTTCCATCCCCAGAAATAAGCCATTGCCCGTATCCTTAACCTTATCGGCACTATTAAGTAAAACCGCTCGCATCACCTCACTACGACGAGAATCTATACTCCATTGCGATATATTTGCCTCAAGTTGGCGATCGCCAAACTCCTGCAACAACGCCACCGTCGCCGTAACATGAGGAGCAGCAAAACTCGTTCCCGTCACTGGCACTTGCCGACCTTCCAAGTTATACACTTCCACATGGTTTCCCGGAGCGACCAAATTAATCGCCCGTCTACCGCCAATATTAATTTCCTGTTCAATCAACAAACGACCAATACCAATCGGTAAATCGCTTAAATTAGAAAAATCCAACTTGCGGTACTCGCCGTCCCGCTTCATCGTCGAAGCCACATTAATACCGTTGTAATTGTCCGTAGGAATCGGAATACCGCCGCCACCTTGGTTGCCCGCGATTACATACAACACATTATGCACCCGCGCCGACCAATCAATGCAACGAGTCAAAAGTGCATTGCCATCCAACACCGGATTCTCTCTAGGATCGCGGTTGAGAGGTTCGCCAAAGCTAAAATTAATCGCTCGCACATCCCCACCATTTTGTAAAGCAACGTGCTGGGACGAGACGCATTCTTGAGGCTGGCCGCCACCTTGCAAAGACCCCACCGCCGAAGCATACAACCTCGCCTCTGGTGCCACACCTTGCAAGCGTTTATCGTGACTCACCATCACCATTGCCACCATTGCGGCGTGAGCATCGACCAACATATTAGCTTTAGCGGGTTCATCTCGGTGAAAGACATCATACACCGACAGAACAGGATGCTGTGAAGAAGCCTTATCTAAACCAAATTTACTCGGTCGTCCCACTTCAACTTGGCCGATGCCAATTTTGCGACCGCGCAAGTCATAAGGGGGGCTGTGCAACCGACGAGCATTAATGCCGCCTTCTCCTACAGAGGTTTCTAAGGCCAATCCTGGTGTTATGAGGCTTGCCACAGTCAAACCGCCCACAAGCCATGCTAATTGTTTTCTCATCGTGTTGCTTGTTAATACCTTTTCTTTATTACTTGTACTGTATGTAGACAAGGCGATCGCGTCTGCCTACTCCCGGAAATCGATCCGAGAATAACTAAAGATTTTGTTAAGATTATTACAATTCAATTATTAAAGTTACAAGAGAGACCTACCCGCTTATGTCTGATAAACAAATTGTTGTATCACCTTCTATATTATCGGCAGATTTTAGTCGTTTGGGAGAAGAAGTTAAAGCCGTAGATGCGGCGGGTGCAGACTGGATTCATGTGGATGTCATGGACGGTCGCTTTGTGCCGAATATCACCATCGGCCCGTTAATCGTGAAAGCCCTGCGTCCGGTTACCCAAAAGCCCTTAGACGTTCACTTGATGATCGTCGAACCCGAAAAATACGTCAAAGACTTCGCTGATGCGGGGGCTGATATTATTTCCGTTCACGCCGAACACAATGCCTCGCCTCATTTGCATCGCACCTTAACCCAAATTCGCGAACTCGGCAAACAATCCGGTGTAGTTTTGAATCCCTCAACACCGTTGGATTTAATTGATTATGTCCTCGATGTTTGCGACTTGGTATTAATTATGAGCGTCAACCCCGGTTTCGGCGGTCAGAGCTTCATTCCTCAAATGGTAGATAAAATTCGCAAACTGCGTCAAATGTGCGATGAGCGCGGCCTCGATCCTTGGATTGAAGTCGATGGCGGTTTGAAGCCGAATAACACCTGGCAAGTCCTCGAAGCGGGAGCAAACGCTGTGGTTGCAGGCTCGGCAGTATTCAAAGCCCCCGATTATGCCGAAGCCATTGAGGGCATTCGTAACAGCAAGCGTCCTGCCTCAGAACAAGAGTTAGTCACCGCTTAGAATTGTCATCGGCTGGCGACGATGAGATAAGGGATTGAGGCGTAGATTTCTCTAAAAATCTGCGCCCTTCGTTGATTTTTGGGAATTTAGTCAGTCTTAAAGGGTTGAGGACAAACTTAAGATTACCCCTTTCAAAAAGCCTCTAGAGTTTTAAAATTCAAAAGTAACCGATAAGTACAAATCACTAAAACCCTTGATGATTAATTCACCCTCTCCTGGGCCGGTCTCTTTGTCAGATCGAGAAATCCAAATTATTGATTTGGTGGCTAATGGCTTAACGAATCATGAGATTGCCGATCGCCTGGATATTAGCAAACGCACCGTGGATAACCATATTAGTAATATTTTGACGAAAACCAAGACCGATAACCGCGTCGCTTTAGTGCGGTGGGCATTACAGTGGGGTAAAGTGTGCCTTGATGAGGTGAATTGCTGCGTCTTGCCGATTCCTGAAACGCCGGCCAATGAAACGGTTTAAGGGAGTTTGGGTTATAGTGGCGATCGCCCTTGTCGTCCTGACAACAGGTTGCCAAAACACCACTCAAAGTTTCAACGTCACACCCCCCACTCAACCCCTCGGTAATTCCCTCAACACCAACACCGCCGAAAACTCCCCTCGTTTCGGCTACGATGGGCGTTACCTGGTGTTTGCTTCCGATCGCCGCAATACCAGAGGCATTTACCTGTATGATGTCCAGGGTCGGCGACTCGTCCCCCTACCTCAACTCAATCAACAAGGCAGTTGGCGCGATCAGCCGGATATCAGCGCTGATGGTCGCTATATCGTTTACATTGGCGAAAACAACGGTAAACCCGACGTTTTCCTCTACAATCGCCTGACTCAACGCCACCAAAACTTAACCCAAAATCAACTCGGAGTCGTGCGTCACCCCACAATTAGCGGTAATGGGCGTTTTGTGGCGTTTGAACGAGAGCGTAACGGTCAATGGGATATCGAAATTCGCGAGATCGGTATCGCCATCGATCCACCACTCAAACCCGAAGCAACCCCCCCGCAACCTTAAACAAAGTTGAGGGTTTCGAGTTAACTCAGCAGTCAAGCGCTACATTAGAAAAAATAATTCGCAAGCCCTACATTGCCACCCATGAATCATTCTGCCTTTCCCTTCAACCCCGGAACGTTTTGGGACTTCAACTCAGCCGCACCCTATCCCACCCAAGACACCGACTTACTCGCTCAACTGCCCTTTATCCCCGGTTTGAAAGAACTACTGACCCTACGGCAAGTTCACGCCCTCGAACACGGTACAGTCTGGATGTTAGGCGAAATTGCTCATCGAGGGACGACACAAAAATTGTCAGATAATGAATCTTTAGGCGGATTATCTACCGATCGCGGTTTTTATCTCTACGGTTCAGTGCCGAAAATCCACCTTGTGCGAGCCGTGCGCCAAGCCCTCGAACGTTTCCGCCAAGGAGAATGGGATTTAGCCGTGCATCCACGCTGCGGCACGAATTTGTCGGTAGCGATGATGTTGACGACAGGGTTGGCTATGGGGACTTCTTGGCTGTTACCCAAAGAACCGATTTCGCAGTTAGCCAGTTTTGGCATCGCCGCCGCTATGGCTTCGCAAATATCGCCGGATTTAGGGTCTTGGGTGCAGCGTCACCTCACGACAGCGATTCCGTTTAATTTGGAAGTAAAAGATATTTATCCGACGACGGATTTGTGGGGGCGATCGGCTTATTTTGTTGAGGTAAACTGGCGCTAAAATAGCTAACTTTGAGGATAATTACAAGGAAGTATTCTTGGGGGGTTAGGCGGGGAAATCGATCTTTGGCAACAGTCATGATTGATTGGGTTTATCTACCGAGATTTATCACTATCTTAGACAAGTTGACTCAGCGATCTAGAGTCTTTTGCGATTGCTTTTTAGTTTTTTTCGAGATATTCCAGTCTCAAAAATGCTTGAGGGCAGCGATCGCGTGTAGTTGTACAGTACGCGAAGGACTGTGTTTGAGTTGTTTTAACACCGGGATGGTGGCGCTTTCGCCCAACTGTCCCCAGGCTTGGGCTAGGGCTTGAGCGAGATTGTCTGCGATCGCGCTTTGTTGCCGAAAAAAGGTTAATAAGCCTTGAGCGGCAGGGGATTGCAAGGATGGGGATTTGAGGCGGCCTAGGAGTTTCACGATTTCGATGCGACTTTCTGGAGCTACCGTGTCGAGAGCTTGCAAGAGATAAGCAACGCTTTGGGGGGTTTCCATCCAGGATAGCGATCGCGCAAATTCCCGTTGCAGGGGGATGGGAGTCGCGGAGGATACCAAGGCTTGAAACACTAGCGACGCGGCAGACTCGCTAGCCATGCGTCCTAGGGCGATCGCCGCTTGCTGACAAACTTCTGGGTTCAAGTCGTACAGCAGGGGCTTTAAATCGTCGCTGAGGTTCAATTCTGGGGCTTTTGTTCCCCAAAGTCCCAAGGCAATGGCGGCTTCTTTGCGAACGCTCGCTGCCGGGTCTTGCAGGGCTTGGCGCAATAATGGCACAATGGCGGCATCGCTGAAACTCCCTAACGCTTCAATGGCTGCGGCTCTGGCGCGATCGTCTGGGTGATGGGTTTGTTCTCGCAACGGGGCGATCGTTTCTGGGTGACGCATTCGTGCTAGAGCGGTGGTTGCTAAAATGCTCAATCGCGGTTGTTGCAGTAAAGCCGTTAGGGTGGGGATGGCTTTGGTTTCAAAACTGGCCAAGGTGTCGATCGCTATGGCATTGAGTTCGGCATCTTGGGAGGATTCAAGTACCGTTACTAAGGTATTGAAGACTTCATCCGTGAGGAATGTCCCCAAAATGCGAGCGACAAACCAACGTTCCTCGCTGTCGGCTTCTGTATCTTGGATAATTGCCAGTAAGGGTGCGATCGCCGTTGTGCCAATATGGGGAAACAACTTGGCAATTTCCCAACGGGCTTGAAAATCGCTGTGACCCAAAACGGTAATGGCTGCATCGGTTATCGCCGCTAAAGTGGTGTCGTCAGCTTGGGCGATTTGGTGATGATGTTGCGCCCTTAATTCCTGTAAATATGCTGTCGCGGTTTCCCATTGTTGCTGTTGGACGGCGACTTGGAGTTGAGCAAGAAGGTTAAACATGGGCGATCGCGTCTGGTTATGGTTGAGCTTAAAGCTTGCCATCTAATTTTAAGGATTTTTGGCATCCTCTGCCCCAAAAGTTGAAGACTCCCCGACCCTGCGGCACGAGGAGTTGAATTAAGGTTCACTATCGATTGCTAACTGCTGCGCGATCGCCGTTCTGTAGCGCGGGTTAGAGATCGCCACCCCGCAGAGCCAACAACAAGATGACTACTGGTCCGGCGATCATAATCAACGCCACAAAAGTTAATTGAAAAATAACTTCCCAATTAATGCTGCCAAAGGTATTAAAAATAAAGTCCATGTTTTATCTCCGTTGTTGATAGCCAACCCAATAAACGCTATGAAAAATCCGTCTTATATAGTACCGAGTATTCCCGGTCAAATTTTCATTAACGTTACAAAACTACACGAAAATCGCCTGAGTTGCAAGTAAATCGTTCTTTTCTGCCGAATGTTTGGCAAACTAAAAGAACAATTTTACGACCTTGCTTATGGCAACCTGGCTTTGTGTCCGCAACTGTGGCGCGTGCTGCCACCTCGCTCCCGAAGAACGCCCCGATCTCGAATCGTACCTCACTCCCCAAGACCTAGAAACCTATTTGAGTTTGGTGGGGGAAGATGGTTGGTGTATCCACTACGATCGCGATCGCCGTAACTGTAGTATTTACTCAGAACGTCCTACCTTTTGCCGCGTCCGTCCCGATACATTTGAGCAGATGTTTGGTGTTGAGGCAACCGAATTTGACGAGTTCGCGATCGCTTGTTGCGAAGAGCATATTACCGAGCTTTACGGTGAAGATAGCCCGGAAATGGAGCATTACCTCTGGGCAATCAACAACAGCAAGTTATCATAGCTTGACTCAAAATTTGCATATTGTAGCACGCTTTCGCTATTCTAAAGATAGTAATAACCCGAAATAAGGAGGTGTTATCTAAAAGTTGTATCAATTAAAAGGATCGATATTGTTATTAGCCGCTATTTTAGTAAGCCTATTGAGCTTACCGGGAGAACAACTGGAAGCGAGATGGAGTCCCTCAACGAAAACCAGTCCGAGATTATTAATTGCTCAAAAAGCCTTTTGGCGCAAGTTTGAGAAAAAACTCGTCTCGGAAAAGCAGAGTCAAAAGCCATCAAAAAAGCGATCGCGAGACTCCCAAAATTACGCGATCGCCCCTTAAATCTGCGAACTACGCCCTAACCCAGATTATCCAACAGGGCGCAGGGCATTAATAACTACAACTCACCCCGGATTTCTTCGACAACGCCATCCCGTACCAAAATTTCAACATTCATCTTTTTAACGAGATTATCGCCTACACCAACTCGGAAGAAACTATCAATTTGACCTTGAGCCACTTCTTGTTCCATGCTCAGTTGCTGGACTTGTTCTAACTGTTGCAGAAACTGATTTTTCTGGTTTTGAAGTTCGTTTCTTTTCTGGTTAACTTGATTATTAATGCTTTCGATTTGCTGAGACGCTTGGGGCGATTGTTGTTTTTGGATTTCGGCGATCGCGCGTTGTCCTTGCATTTCAACTTGTTGCAGTTGACTGTCATGCTGACTCATTTGCGTCTTGAGTTGGCGCTCGACCTCCTCTTTCCAACGCGGCGTAACCACGACCTTCAGTAAAACAGAGCGTCTTAGGAGCAAGTTAGATTGCGCTTCATCCATGAAATTTTAATCCTCAATAAAAACTAACAGTTGGTACTTTTTACTTTTCAAACATCCCGTTAATGATATCGCGATGACGTTCGTAGACAACAGGACGGCGAATTTTCAGAGTTTGAGTGAGTAACCCATTTTCGATTGTAAACGGCTCTAACAGCAAATAAAACGTGCCAATGCGGTCATCGGGACGATATCCAGGCCGATCTTTGACCTCCCGTTGTAACTCTTGCCGAAACAGTTGGTATATTGCATCATTATCAATATCTTTTCGGTCAGTCTCTCCCTCAGTCGGGATATTGAGCAGCAAATTCTGTTCTTTAACCCATTTTTGCAGAGCATCTAAATTCGGCACAATCAAAGCCCCCAAAGCCCTTTGATCTTGACCCACCAACATCATTTGGTCGATAAAATCACTGCGGACGCAAGCATCTTCAATCGGTTGGGGTTCGATATTTTCGCCACTGGATAACACAATGGTATCTTTAGCCCGTCCCGTCAAAACCAAATCGTTAGCCCGCGTCACCCAGCCCAAATCGCCACTATTAAACCAACCCTCCTCATCCAAAACTTTAGCCGTGGCTTCGGGGTTTTTGTAATAGCCCTGCATCACTTGGGGGCCGCGAATATAAACCAAGCCAACTTCGCGGGGAGGGAGGGTTTGGTGAGTTTCAGGATGGACGATGCGAATTTCCGTGTAGGGCAGGGGACGACCGGAAGACCCCCTTAAATTATGTTCGAGACGGCGAGCGCTGGCAATAGGAGCAGTTTCAGTGAGGCCGTAACCCACCACCAAAGGAACGCCAACAATTTCGTAAAAAGTATCGAGATGTCGGGCTAAAGACCCACCCCCACTGACAGTACATTTAATTTGCCCCCCAGTAGCGGCTCGGACTTGATTGTACACCAGGCGATCGCCCAAACCATGAATCGGTGCGAGTAAAAGGGTTTGCAGTTGCGCTTTAAAACGCTCTCCTGCTGTTGGTTTAGGATTTTCTAAGTCTAACCCTGTTTGCAAACGTTTGGCTTTAATATAGCGCTCGGACATCCCCAAGAAAAACTGCACCAAACGCTGTTTATTCTCCGGTTGAGAGCGAAACTTTTTCTGAACCCCCTCATACACCGATTCCCATAAACGTGGCACGGCCACCATGTAGTTTGGCTGATATTCTTGTAAATCTTGTTTGAAATAGCGGATATTCGTGTAAATCTGAGTACAGCCTTGAGAAAGCAGATAATACTCCGCCGCTCGTTCGTAAGCGTGCCAACTGGGTAAAATACTAAGAACGCGATCGCCCTCTTTCGGCTTCAAAATCGTACCCGCCGTATTCACTTGATGCAACAAGTTACCATGAGTCAACATCACTCCCTTGGGGCGACCCGTTGTACCCGAAGTGTAAAGTAAAGTTGCCAAAGTATCCGGTTTTTGTTTAGCTAACTGAAGAGTACGGTTTTCGCCGCGAACCATCAACTGTTGATAATTAAGAATCGTTAAAGACCCGATATCCTCTACTTCTTCATCAGACAGTAAAACAACAAACTCAACATTACAATTAGCCAAACCCGGACGCAGCTTCTCAAAAGTTTTGTAGTCTTCA
The DNA here is from genome assembly GCA_035968055.1 of Jaaginema sp. PMC 1080.18. GTDB lineage: Bacteria > Cyanobacteriota > Cyanobacteriia > Cyanobacteriales > Spirulinaceae > Jaaginema. Next base: position 61,297 of record JAWQFT010000003.1, read on the forward strand.
ACAATCAAGCTACTACTGTCGCTGTGTTCGTAGATATAAAGCAACTCCCGATAATCTGCCGCGCTAGAGCGTACCACATTCACCGCCCCCGCCGCCATCGAGCCTTGATCTGCAACAAACCAACGAGGACTGTTATCGGCAAACAAAGCAACTTTACTGGCAACTTTTGACCCCATCGCCTGCAATCCTGCGGCAAACTGCTGAATTTCCTGATAAAGCTGCTTATAAGTCAGTTTAACTTCAGGAGAACTATGGGGGTCGTGGAGCGCGATCGTAGCGCTAAATTGTTTAGCTGCCAATCGCCACACTTCCGGCAAACACTTGACCTCAGAATAGTCGTAATTGCCGAAGGATTGAGGAATACCCGGAGAAGTAGAACGCGAGGTCATGATCGTGAAATCGAAAATATAGTATATAGGTTAAAGATACTCTTTCAGCGAACCATATCCCCACAACAGTAGACAGAATTCGTTTCGGTTATACCAAGGGCGGACTTTGCCCCATTAGCACGCCTATTTCAAAATGGTCGGGTTAAGGGGATTGGGTATTAGCATCTCCTTGAGCATAAGCCTGCCCGAAATGATAGAGACCGCGAAACACCATTTCTACAGAACTTGTTGAAAGTGTTTTCGAGCTTGTTGAACACTCACGGGTAAGGGACGATTTGAGCGTTGTTGCCAGCGTTGTTCTAATTCCCCCAGTAAGATGATAGGGGTTTCATCGGTTTCGGGGTCGAAGACGGCATAAGTTACTAAGGCTTGACCGACGGGTTAATCTTTGCGCTGCTGGGCTTGCCAAGTGTGGAGGACGATTTGCTGCACTTCTCGCCAAGGGAGGTTGTGAGTTTGAGCGATACGAGCGCAATCTTCGTATTCGGGTTGAATATTGAGGATTTGGCGACCTTTGGGGCTATTTTGATAAGCGATTTTGATTTGGGCTGTGCCGTAGGGGGTGTCTACGGTGTGGAATTCGCGAGCGAGGATGGTACGCTGTTGGAGGCGGTGACGGATGCCGAGGGTGGTGGTTTCCCGGAAAAGGATGGTCTGACAAGCGGTAAGGCGATCGCGCGGACAAATGACGGTAATTAAAATGCCCGGTCGCGATTTTTTCATATTAATGCCTTGGGTGAACACATCAAGCGCTCCGGCAGCGAATAAAGCCTCAAAGGTGTAACCAATGGCTTGGGGGCTGAGGTCGTCGATTTGGGTTTCGAGGACGGCTACGGTATCTTGAACCGGGGGTTCGATGGCATTTCCGAGCCATAATCGCAGGATATTGGGGATTGAGAAGTCTTTTGTCCCTGCACCAAAGCCAATTTTCTGGATTTGCATGGCGGGGGGAGGGCCGAATTCTATGGCTAAAGTGGTGGCGATCGCGGCCCCGGTGGGCGTAACTAATTCTTTTTCGATACCATTATGATAAGTCGGCACTTTGCGGTTTTCCCAAAGCCTCAATACAGCCGGTACGGGAACGGGTAGCAAGCCGTGGGCTGCTTTCACGGTTCCGCCGCCTGTCGGTAACGCCGAACAATAAAGTTGTTCGATCTCTAACCAGGCCAAACCTAAACAAGTCCCGACAATATCGACAATGGCATCAGTTGCCCCCACTTCGTGAAAATGCACTTCCTGGGGAGAAATGCCGTGTACCGCCCCTTCAGCAACGGCAAGGTGGTGGAATACGTCTAAGCTCCATTGGGTGGCTTGTGGGGGCAAATTCGCTTGCTTGATGAGCTTCTCAATGTCGGGGAGATGACGGCTGTGGTGATGGTCGTGGTGATGATGGGGTTGCCCCAAATCGACATGAACTTGGGTAGCGGCTTGATTGTGGCGTTGTACGGCTTCTGAGCGCAATTGATACTCTTGGGTCAAACCCAGTTTTGCCAGTTGGCTGTCTAGGTAATCGAGGGGAACGCCTGCATCCACCAGCGCCCCCAAACACATATCCCCGGCAATCCCTGTGGGACATTGCAGATAAGCTACTTTCGTCATTGGCATTATGATTGGGAGCGTTTTAGCAAGATCGCGCCACAACAATCCATTATGCCAAAGTCTGCGTCGCGCGAGAACCCGAACTAACGCAATCGCCCTAACGCCATCATAATGAGAGAAAACCGTCCAAAATATCCGTAATAACCCCGCGATCGCCGTCGCATTTTTTGGATAAACAACTTTTAAAATGAAATTATGGCCGAATTTTACAATCTACATCCCACTACTCCCCAACCCCGACGCATCGCAGAAATTGCCAGCGCCCTCCGCGATGGTGCGGTAATGCTTTACCCTACTGATACTGTATACGCCATTGGTTGCGATCTCCAGGTGAAAGCCGCAGTTCAGCGCGTGCGACAGTTGAAGCGTCTGGCTAATGATAAGCCGTTGACGTTTTTGTGTTCGTCGCTGTCCAATATTGCGGAATATGCCTGGGTGACAGATACTGCTTATCGCATCATGAAAACCCTAATTCCGGGGCCTTACACCTTTTTGCTTCCTGCAACGAAACTCGTTCCCAAACTGGTAATGAATCCCAAGCGCAAAACTACCGGGATTCGCGTTCCCGATCGTAGGGTATGTCAAGCCTTGCTCGCAACTTTAGGCAATCCTATCATTTCGACTTCCGCTTATTTACCCGATGAAGAAGGCGAGTTTCCCACTCTGGGGTTAGAAAAACAAAAGCTTTTTGATGCCTTAGAGCCTTTTGTAGATTTGATTGTAGACGACGGCAGCGATGTCGGTATCAAAGTTTCTACCATTATAGATATGACTACTGAGGAACTTGTCGTGACTCGCAAAGGTCTTGGATGGGAAGCAGTGGCCGATCTGCCCGTGGGCGCGGAAGTTGAAGCTTAAAGATTCTGTAAAGCCCTGACTACAATACTGTCTCGGAGGATTTCGCAATTTCGCAGAAACTCTGCACCAGTTTCCCAACTGGACGATTTGCCCCTCGTTGCAGTTTGCTAGGTGTTGATTGACCTCAATGGCTCGTTTGGTAAAGGTTTGAGGGCTTTTTAACTCTTGAGAGTTAGTGGCGTTGTCATCCTCAGAATACCAGCGCGATCGCCTTTGTGACACAGGTACAGCCCTAGAAGCAATGGCTTCACCCTAAGCTTAAAACATAAGCAAATCAGGGGGTTGAAACCACACTCAAAACTTCCAACCCCACTGACACAACTATTCACTCAGGGCATTACCATGAACGTTAACACTTCTAACACTCTCAAACCTTCTTCCTCGGTTTCTCGTCGTTATCCGGACAAACCTTCGGCAATGTCGCAATCGCAATCGCCAGCTTCTTTGACTGAATTACTACTTGATGAGATGAATGCCAAAATTGGGTCAACTTCTCAAGCTGTCCAAGCGGTAGTCAGTCGTATTAATCGCGAAGTTGAGCGCGTTTGCAGTAAAAGCACCCGGATTCAAAAATCTGGCGATATTCGCTCCCATCTCATTTATTTGGGGTTTCATCGCTTGAATAAGTGCTTGTCTTATTATCGCTTGGGGTCGCAACGAGGTCGGACAGAGTTGCATAGTAATCTTAGCGTCATGGTTTATCGCCATATTGCCCCCGCTCAAGCTCAATTAGGATTTACGGGACGCTATACGCTGATTGAAGACTTTTTACAAGATTTTTATGTGGAGTCTTTACGCACTTTTCGTAAGGAAAATGAACTGCCTTTAGATTATCAACCCCGCGCTCAAATTGAGTTGGCTGAATACATGGCGTTTACGGAACAATATGCTAAACGTCGTATTACTTTACCGAATGGTTATTCTCAACAATTGATTGTCTTGCGATCGCAAACTTTTGCTCGTCGTCAACCGAAAGAAACGGCAGTCGATATCGAGCAAGCGGTTGAATATCCGAAAGGCGAAGATGCAGCTAGTCAAAATCGTTCCTATGCAGCGCAACAAGTGCGTTTACAAATGGTTGCTGATACAACCGATCCTTGGGAGGGAAATCGCCGTTCTCGCGTGATTACTTCGCTGTTTGAATATCTTGAAAGTAATGGCCACAGCGATTGTGCTGATTATCTTTCCCTGAAACTGAAAGACTGTACGGCTGCGGAAATTGACGAGATTTTGGGCTTGACGGCTCGCGAACGGGATTATCTCCAACAACGCTTTAAGTATCACGTTGAAAAGTTCGCACGGGCTTCGGATAATTGGCGCTTGGTGCATCAATGGTTGGGGGCAGATTTAGACCAAAAATTGGGGATGACAACTTTGGGATGGGATAAATTTCAAGCCGAATTGTCGCCACAACAACGTCAATTTCTCGAACTCAAACAAGCTCAACAAAGTGATGGCGATATTGCGAAAATTCTTGGCTTAACTCCCAAGAAAGCGCAAAAACAATGGACGCAAATTCTGAATCTTGCTGCTCAATTTCGCAATGACCATGACTCCCACTAAGCAACCCAGCGCCGAATTTCTAACTTCGGCGTGGGTTTGTTTTCTAGACAAAACTCTAAATTTAGAATTAAGATGAACTTTTTGGCGCGATGGCTAGTCTCAACAGGTGCAGTTAATTTTGTTAATAATTAATCTAGAGGTGGCTATGTCTTGGCGTAATTTATTGGCTTTTTCGGCGTTGGTATGGGTTGCAAGTACCGGAGCGGTTGCGGCTGCGCCTTTTGATGCTAGTATTAAATCGGAAACGCGATCGCCCATAACCCAACTCGCTCAACGTCCACAACAGTTGGAACAGTTAGATTTGAGTAACGCCCAACAAGCCCAAATCCGGGCAATTCGCGATCGCTACAAAGGTCAAACGGAACAACAACGCCAAACCCTCCGCACGGCACGCGAACAGTTAAAAGAATTGATGGCTGGTAATGCTTCTGCCAATGAAATTCGCGCTCAACACAATACAGTTACCAGCTTACAACAACAAATGGCTGACTCGCACTTGGAAATGATGTTAGAAATCCGCGAAATTTTAACAATAGAACAACGCGAACAGCTTGCTCAAATGACAGAAGAACGGCAAAATAACCGTCCAGAACGTCCGCGTCCGACAAATCGCTCTGGGAATGGTTCAGTCAGACGTTAATCTGGTCTAAATAGTCTAACTGGTTTGAGAGTGGGAAGAGGGGGAGGAGGGGGAGGAGAAGAACTGTGCATTCATCTTTAAAGTCGGTTATCAAGGGGAAATGATTTGAGCGCCAATGCCTAAAAAAATGGAGTGTTGAAGCTAATTCTCTGGGAAAAAAGTTACACCTTGACAGGGGTGGCTAACGACACCCTACTGGATTGTTTCAGCTAAAGGCTTTAATGTAGTGGCGTGACACACCTTAATTTGTACGATAGCCACTACCGCCAAAATGCTTGTATTTCGGTGCGTTACGCTGCGCTAACAGCACCCTACTATAGCCTCATTTTAGATGTGTCGCGGCAGTAGGGTGGGTTAGGCGGCTAAAACTTAGGCTATAACTGCAATCTAGCTATCTGCCGTAACCCACCAGTTAAGCTGTGTCGCGCCTCTACTAATTCACTTACTACAAACGGGGGTTAGGATGCGACTTCGAGTTGATCGACGCGCAACCACATTGCTGGTGTGGGGACATAAAAACGCACAAAAGCATAATCGCCGTCAATTTCGAGAATTTCCCCTTTACTTTCAAATAAGTAATCGGGAAAACGAGTGTCGCTGGCTAAGGCTTCGCTACTATTTTCGAGCTTTTCGCGCACGGCATGAACTAAACTACCTTTTTTGATTTTACCTGCCATAATCCCCTGTACAGTTAAACGTGGTTTTGCTTTGATTGTGCCACAAATCGCGCGGCTACTGTAGGTTCTAGATAATGCCTTCGAGTTCGAGTTGTTCGATCATTTGTAAGCCTCTAGGATCGCCTAAACGCAGTAAAGCTGCCCTTGCGTCTTCGGTGACACCTACATCTTCATCTTCAACGAGGGCTTCAATTAAGGCATCAATGGCGGTAGCATAGACGACGTTGGAGGGGAGATCGCGGCAGAGTTGACCAATTGCCCAAGCGCAGTTACTACGGACGGCGGCAATGGGATCGCGGCGTAAACTGATAATGAGGGGGGGAGTGGCTTTGATGATATCTTCGTAGTCGAGTTTGGCGATTTGGGCTAAACCACTCGCAGCCCATAACCGTACTGCTGAGATGTCGGTTTGGAGGGCTTTGGTGAGGGATGCGAGGGAACGGCGATCGCGACAATTTCCTAATGCCCAAACTACGCCTTTACGCACATAACCGTTCCAATCAGAATTATACTGCTGAATGAGGGGTTCGACAGCTTCTGGGCTGGGATTGCGCCCCAAGGCATAGGCTGCGCTGACTCTGGCTAAGGGGCAAACTTCGTTGAGCATTTGAATCAGGTAGGGAATGGCGCGTTGGTCTTGGATTTCGCTAAATGCCCTGGCTGCAACCATGCGCTGTTGGGTCTCAGACGACTGTAGCAGCGCCAGCATTGCCTCGGAATTGGGTTTTTGGGCTTCGATTGCCTCCACGGGTTCCATTTTGTCCAGGGGGCTTTCAAAGTCGCTTTCGTCAAAGTCGAAATCCAGTACGCTGAGGTCGTCTTCGTTCATTGGGAACTTGAGTGGGAACGTTAAGAGTTACATTAGTATGCGCCTGGGATAAGGCTAATCTAATGTCAGATCGCGAAGTATAATCTAATCGCTTTCTTAACTTTATCAAATCACGCTCTTGAACTCTTGTAGCGAAAGACGTAATTTGATGGTGTAATTTAGTCTTCTTGAGTGAGGGGTTTGAGCATCAACCAGGATTGGGGGGAAAAGCCGAGTTGTTGATACAGGGCGATCGCACCTTGATTTTGACAGAAAACGTGCAATCCGATTTGGCGATCGCCTCTTTGAGTAGCCCAGGTTTGCGCTTGTTGCATTAGGGATTTTCCCAATCCTTGGCGGCGGTGTTCGGGTTTGACGTACAGTAAGAAAATATGGGCATAGCGATCGCCTTGAATTTGGTCGATGCCGTTCCCCACCCAGATACAACCGACCTTTGTTGTGGAGTTTTCTGCGGGAAAAGCCCACCACAGAGGCGTTTGGGGCGAAAAATACTGTTCGACGGTTTGCACCAAGTGGGAAAAATCGCCCACTTCTGGGAAAAGTTCTTGGTACGTCAACGTCATAAACCGCAACAACAAGGCACGATCGACAATCGATCCGGGTTGAATGTCGTACCCCGATATGGTCATGTAAGATGCGCGATCGCCCAGATCGTACCCATCTCTTCAACGGGGGCTGGCGCTGCTAAATCTGAAGGCAGGAAAATCCTTGCTCCTACTGCCACCAAGGCAATCAAAAACAACAATACCACAAACAACGGCGCAACATATTGACGCAGAAAAGACATATTTCTCTAGAGTTTTTTTGTACTTAAATAATTCTAAATCCAAAAACCCGTATTTTTGCCAACACCTTGCGGGTGCAAAGACAATTTGCCAGTAGACAGGAAAAAAAGTGGCGATAACCTCCCCACAACTCCCCATAAATACCAGTAAAATCGAAACTCAATCTTCCTTGATTTTTCGGATATGAATCTAGTCGTTCTCTCGCGAAAATCTGCCATTCTACTCCGCCCTTTCTTCTTTCAACCGTGGTTTTACCTTGCGCTGGGCGTACACGCTGGCTTACTCTGGCTACCGCTTGCTCCCGATTCCAAGCTCGCAGAAACGCCCCCCGAAGAAGATACGATTCAAGTCACCCAGTTACCCAGTTCGTCGGATTCTGACTTATCTTCGGAAGGGAACAACAGCGAGACAGAAACGCCCTCATCAGCCTTACCCAAGCTGCAACCACTCCCCCCCTATACCGCACCGCCAAGCAGTCCTCAAAAGCCGTCCAAAGCTCGCTCAGAGGACGTTGAGGTAGGTATGTCAGTTACTACCCCTACTCCTGCACCTTCTCCTTCCCCCACCCCGCAGTCAGAGAACCAACCAACACCTTCCTCGACTCCTCCAAAGGATAACTCAACTCCTGCCGCTCACTCGACTCACGATAGCAATCCTTTCGGCGAAAATTCTGGAGGACAAAGGGGTAGTCGAGGGGATAATACGGGAAATTCTGGTTCTACAACGGAAATCAGTGACTTTTTCGCTTTATTCCCTCGTTATTCTAATGCTCAAGCGGGTTCGGGAGGTATTCTCAGATCGGAGTTTGAGAATGCGGCTTATCTCTACAATACTAGCGACAATATTAGCGGCGTTGTGGCTTATTTTGATAGCGAGTTGCCTAATACCTCTTTTACTTGGGAACAAACTTTTGAAGATGGTAATTTCAAAGTTTACAAAGTTACGAATACGGAAACTTCAGAAACAAAATATTTACACTTGTTTTCGCAAGATGAAAAGACGGTTTTGTATTTAGAAGAAAATAACTACACTTTGGCACAATTGAGTGAAGCTGAAGTCAGAGTTGTGGTCGATACTGTCTTGACGAATATTATGACTACTGCTTACATTAATGAAATAATGTTAGCAGAAATCAACGATCGCAATCCAGTTGATTCTCGCAATTTATTTTTAGGTAATGCAGAAGAAGTCAAGTTTTATACAACTCTAACTGAGATTGGTAGTCTGTCAAGCTTTGCTGAAAAAATTGAACAATCGGTTACTGAAACTAATCCTAATTTCGAGTTTATCAAAATTGGGGAATCTCAAGCAGGAATTACTTATAAATTCCTTGAAGATAATAGTTTTACTTATTTCACTTTTGTTCAAGGCGATGACGGACAAAGCGTGATGATTATTAGCCCAGTCAATCCTTTTGCGAATACTTGAAGCTGACAGATAAGACAAAACCCTGGTTCTAAAAAATAACTGGGGTATTGGTTAAGCTGCAATGAAAATACCCTATAGTATTTTCATTTTGAACGTAAATTTAAATCTACGTTTTTCTTAATAACATCTCTATCGCCCTAATCAAGGCAGAGCCTTGTTTTTTTGTTCCCAGGTGTAACCTAGGAATGAGGTTAAAATCTGCTTTTAGGTTACTCAGTCTCTATCTACAGGGGGTTGTGTAATCATAGTTTTTTCTGCAAGATGTAGCAAGCTTTTATTGGTTTTGTGCCGCTCTCGCTAATCCAGAAGTTTTGAGGGACAGTGGAGGGCGATCGCGCTAAATCAGTTTTCCAAAATAAAAACAGAGAAGTAATGCGGCTATCTCCTAAAGTTATTCAAGTTTTACTGATTATTATTGTTGTTATCTTAGTCGTAGCTACTCTCCACATTGCCCGTCCGGTAATAGTGCCTTTGACCTATGCTTGTTTTATTGCTGCATTGGTTTACCCTCTACAGCGTTACCTCAATCGCTATTTACCTCATTGGTTGAGTGTAAGTTTAGTCATGTTGTTGTTAGGAATGATTATAGGCTTGGGAGGATGGGCGTTGTTGTATAGTGTCCAAACTGTACAGGAAAAACTCCCCCAATATCAACAACAAATACAGCAATCGTGGCAATCTTGGCAATCTTGGGCGCAACAAAATCATCTTCCGGTTGGGGATGTTGTAACTGAGGATGTTGTTAATCAATTTGGTGATTCTACTCTTCCTATTATCAAAACATTTTGGTCGGTTTTAGGAGTATTTGTTCTGGTGGTTGCTTTATTAGTTTTATTACTTCTAGAAATTACGCAATATCGCCGTAAAATTGAGCGTAGTTTTCCGACAAGTGCGAGTCGGCAAATAATCAAAGGCGCACAGCAAATGACTGAAAAGTTGAGACGCTATATTCTGATCCAAGCCTTTACCAGTGTTTTGACTGGGTTATTAACTTTAGGGTTGTGTTGGCTGTGGGGAGTTGAGCTTGGTTTTATTTGGGGTTTGGTGGCTTTTGTGTTAAATTTTGTCCCAACGTTGGGGTCAATTATTGCTGTAGTTCCACCAACACTTTTGGCTTTTTTAACGATTAGTGTGGGTACGAGTTTTACTTTTTTGGGTAGCTTGACAATGATGCAGTTAATTATGGGAAATTTAGTCGATCCCATGTTACAGGGAAAGTCTCTACAACTGTCGCCATTTATGGCGTTGGTTTCGATTCTTTTTTGGGGTTGGGTGTGGGGGATTCCGGGGGCTTTGATTGGTGTTCCGACAACGGTGGCTGTGGTAGTTTTTTGCGATCAGTTTGAGTCAACGCGACCAATTGCTTGGTTATTTCGCGAAGACAAAAGAGAAGATTTTAAAAAGTGATTTAGTTTGCTTACAACTATTAGGAAATATCAATCTAGCGACAGCCTAAACTGTAGCGAGTTTCAATGCCTGTGACGGGATTTGTCCCTTCAGCCCGCTTGCACATTTGCGCGATTTGGTAACGATCGAGCAAAGCCCCAGAAAAGTCTGCTCCCTCGATTTTAGCTTGATAAAATGTTGTATTGGTAGCGATCGCGTCTACAAAAATAGCATTGCGTAAATCTGCTCCCTTAAAGGTAACGCGATCGGCTAAGGCATTGGTGAAATTAACCCCTTTGAGATTGGCTACATCAAAAATAGCTTTGGTCAAAATAGATTCAGTCATGTTTGAACCCTCGAAATTCGCGTGAGTCAAATCAGCCCCAGCAAATACCCCATTTGCGAGGTCTTTATGGGAAAAATCGCTGTTACGTTGATCGGTGAGGGCATAGTTGACAGTTTTTTCTTGGGCGATCGCGGGGGATGCGTCCAACAATACCCAAAATGCTGCCAACAATAACACTAGCACAGCCCCAAATAATCGCCACATCCACTTTTTCAACATTTTTTGATTCATCGCCTCAATATTTTCTATCGTAGTAGCAAGCGCGAGATCGTTACCTTGTTCAATTTTATTATTACCAATGACTCTAAAACTTTATTTCCTGCGTCACGGCGAAACAACCTACAGTCGCTCTGGGGGCTATTGTGGCATCACTGATGTAGAATTGACTCCAGATGGCACTCGCATGGCGCAGGGCTTCGCAGATTGCTACAAAGGGCTGAATTGGGAAGCGATTTACGTCAGTCCCCTCAAACGTACCCTGGCAACTGCAACGCCTTTGTCGGAAGCGGTGGGTTTGGAGTTGCAAGTGCGAGAGGGCTTGCGGGAGATGGATTTTGGTAAATGGGAAGGCCAGAGTACCGAATGGGTGCAACAAAACCTCGCTAACGATTATATCCGGTGGTTGACCGAACCGGCTTGGAATCCACCGACGGAGGGGGAAACGGGGGTAGAAGTGAGTGGTCGTGCGATGACGGTAATTTCTGAAATTCGCGAGAAACATCCCCAGGGAAATGTTTTGGTGGTGAGTCACAAAACGACGATTCGCTTGGTTTTGTGTAATTTACTAGGTGTCGATTTGGGGCGTTATCGCGATCGCATTAATGCTTTAGCCGCTTCTTTGAGTTTAGTCAGTTTTGACGTTCACGGGCCGATGTTAGAGATTTTAGGCGATCGCTATCATATCCCAGAAGATTTGCGCGATCGCCACGGCACTTAGTTCAGTTTTCGGTTTCTAAGAGGCTGAGGGCAGTCAAAATGGCAAAATTACAATTCGCAGGTTACCCAATATTTACGGAAGCATTCATCCCTTTGCTGTAGTTATTGTTACCAGTCTCTCGATAAGTTAGTTTTTAGCTGCAATTGCCTGGCTGATTCGTCAGCTATTGCATAACTCTGAAAATGAAAGGCGACCAAAAGCCTGTATTATTAAGCTAAACTAATTTTTTCCTCATCAGGGTCAGCACGTTCCGGATCGCTACACTAACTTTACGAAAACTTTAAGTGTAGCAAGCAAAATTCATGTAATCTTAACAACATGGCAACTCTTAACGTAACGTCTGCGGCTGACAGTGGAACGGGTTCTCTGCGTGAGGCGATCGCGTCGGCAAATTCGGGTGATACAATTGTTTTTGACAGTAGCTTGGCGGGTAAGACAATAACGCTCACAAGCGGTCAGATTGATTTAAAAGTAGGTAGTAATCTCACAATTGATGGTAGTGGGGCAGCCGGAGTAACAATTAGTGGTAATAATGCTTCGCGGATTTTTTACCTCAATTCTACCTCTGTGAATCCCACAAGCTTGACGGTAAAAAATATTACCCTAGCTAACGCTTATACCAGCGAACGAGGTGGGGCAATTGCTACCACTCACCAAGGCATTTTAACCCTCGAAAATACCAATTTCCTCAACAATACTGCCGATAAAGGGGGTGGGGCAATATTTAGCGCCTATGAGGGTAAACTCAGCGTTACGGGCAGTAAGTTTGATGGTAACATAGCCACCGCCGCCAATGACGAACGGGGGGCAGGGGCGATCGCCTTTTGGGGCCCCGATGCGATTACAGTTAAGGATAGCGAATTTACGAATAATAAGGGTATCAACGGCGCTGCCATCAACAGTTTGAACGGTAAACTGACGATTGAGAATAGTAAGTTTCTCAACAACGACACCACCGCCGCTTTTTACGATACGGGCAAGCAAAACCCCTTCCTGCGGGGCTTTGGAGGCGCAATTTACACCGATCGCGCCAGCACCAGCAGCGATGCTACTTCTGGTACGATTAAAATTATCAATAGCGTCTTTGAAGGCAACCAAGGCAAGGGCGAAGGCGGTGCGGCGTATCTCTACACGGGCAAGCAGGATAGCGTCATTATCGAAGGCAGTACCTTTAAAGATAACAACGTTGCTGCCCTACCCAACGGCGGTAATGGTGGTAGTGGTGGTGCTATCGTGCAGATGAGCAATGATGTGAATAAAGGCTTTACTGTCACCAACAGTAACTTTATTAACAATACTGCCGCGAAAAATGGTGGGGGTATCTGGGCGATGAATGCCCCCACGACGATTACTAATAGTACCTTTTCGGGTAATCGTGGCGAATCGTTAAACTATGATGGTAACGGGGGAGCGCTCTCGCTTTACAACCAAAAGGCGACGATTACCAATAGCACTTTCGCGGAAAACTACGCGGGTTGGGTCGGCGGCGCGATCGCGGCTAATACCGATCTCGATGTTAAAAACTCTATTTTCTACCAAAATGTTGCTCAAAATGGCAATAACGGTTGGGGTATTCAGCAAAATACCAGCAGAGTGATGAACGACTTGGGGGGAAATATTCAATTTGGCGCAGATAAAAACCAAGCAACAGCCAATATTTTGCTTGCAGACCCCAAGCTTGGCGCTTTACAACAAGTGAATAATCAATGGGTGCGTCCTTTACTCGCCGGAAGTGCTGCCATTGATGCGGGGGTAGTAGGTGCGCCGAATACCGACCAAACAGGCAATGTGCGCCAAGATGGTAACTTTGACGGCATTGTAACCCCCGATAGCGGTGCGTTTGAAGCCCCTGGTACGCCCTTACCCGAAATCGAGGTTTATGACGGCAGTACGAGCATTTTAGATAATACCACCACGGCGCTGAACTTGGGCAATGTCGTGGTGGGTACGCCGATTACCAAGGCGTTTACGATTAAGAATTCGGGAACGGCTGACCTCACTTTAAGTAATCCGCAATTGCCAACGGGGTTTTCTCTGGTGGGGAATCTGGCGAATACTATTGCTTCGGGTCAGCAAGCCACTTTGCAGATTCAAGTGGACGCAGCAACCGCCGGAGATTACAGTGGCGAAATTAGCTTCACTACTAATGATAGCGATGAAAATCCTTTTAACTTCGCGATCGCGGCCAAAGTAACGGCAACTCCTGAACCCGAAATCCAAATCTTCGACGGGACAACCGAAATTCTCGACAATACAACCATGCCCCTGGATTTTGGTATCGCCACCGTGGGGGGAACGCTGAGTAAAACCTTGACGATTAAAAATAGCGGGACGGCAGACTTAAACCTCACCAATCCCCTGAATTTACCCGCAGGTTTTAGTTTAGTCGGAAACTTACCGAGCGCGATCGCGGCCGGACAACAAGCCAATATCACCCTCAACATCGATACCGCCACCGCCGGAGCGTATAACGGTGAATTTAGCCTCACTAACAACGACAGCGACGAAAGCACCTTTAACTTCGCCGTTGCCGCCACAGTCAGTGCCACCCCAGTCAATCAACAACCTATATTAAACCAGGCGATCGCCGATCAAACCGCTATTGTCGGCACACCCTTCTCCCTCGACCTCAAACCCTACTTTAGCGACCCCGACAACGACCCCCTCACCTACTCCGCCACCAACCTGCCCAATGGCCTCAGCCTCGATGCCAACACCGGGATTCTCAGTGGCAATATTACCGCCGCAGGCTTAAGCCAAATCAGCATTACCGCCGACGATGGTAAAGGCAGCCAAATTAGCGACCAATTCGACCTTACCACCAACCCTGCCACAACCCCCATTGGCAATCCCAGCAATCCCAGTGGCGGTAATCCTGTGACCAAAGACCCCGGCTTCAAACACCTGGGCAACTATATCTTTCAACTCCAAGGCGATGCCAGCCAACTGCAATTCAACCTCAAAGCCAACACCAGCAAAGCTGTCAACGAAATTGGGGTCTTCCTCGTAGACAACGATAGCGGCAGCATCAACAACATTGCCCCCCAAGAAAACGGCTATCTCCAAGCCGCCCTCGACCGTTCTCAAGTGGTTTTTTCTACCCTCGCGAACAACCAATTCAGTGAGATGAACTTCTCCCGTCAACTGGGTTTTGGGGCAGATTCTCGCCTCAGCTTCTTCCTCGTGCAAAACGGTTCGATTGACACCGCCAAAAGCCAACTTGCCGCCGGAAAAATGCCCGGTAATATCTTCTTTGCTACGGCGGGATATCTGCAAAACAACGCGATGGGAAATAATACCTTTTCCTTCAGTTGGGAAGACGGCATGGGCAATACGATGGATTTCCAAGACCTGCAAATGGAAGTCGCCCTGACTAAAAATCCGCCCCCGATGGGGATGGGGTCAAACCTCGAACTCATCGACCTCCGCAACCATAATGGCTTACTCCCGGCTAACTTTACTGTCAACTCCGATGCCGCTTACGACAACTCCTTTGGTTTTTATGCCGTGGACAACGAAAACGGTACGATTAACGGCTTAAATCCGGGGGATGTAGGCTATGCTGAAGCCGCCGTAGCCAACCGTATCGACCCCGCCACCGGAATGCCAGGGGGTAAAATTCTCGCCCCCTTCCTCATCGCTAACGGTTCTGCCGAGCAGTTTTTGAGCCAAAACCCCAAAAACCAAGCCGCCGACTCTCCTATGGCTTATTTTGCCTTCCTGGGGGCGAATCCCGACCAAAAAGACCACGTTCGTCTGCTTGGGGATAATACCATCGGTTTTGAGGATTGGTATGGCGGCGGCGACCAAGATTTTAACGATATGGTGGTTAAGGTCAATTTTGCTTAACTTTTAACTGTCAATACTAGAACCCCGGTTTGTTGAGAAAACCGGGGTTCTTTTTTTAACGTGAATTCGGGATAAGCTGAAACCCTGATTTTTCGGTTTGCTGTAACGCCTATTCTGTCGTGAAATTAGCCGAAAAATGGTCTTAACTCGAACTGGCGTTAACGGACTTCCACTTGTTCGGTAGGTTTTTCCCGGTCGTAATAGCCGCTTTTCATACGCTGAGACAGTTTCCCTAGGGAATCTTCCCCAGTAATCAACCGAGCGCCGCGACCGCGAGTAAAATAGTTCCAACCCCACTGCAACATCACCGTCAACTTATTATCAAACTCGATGAGGTAGTAGATGTGGGCGAAAACCCAAGCTAACCAGGCGATAATCCCGGTTAGTTTTACAAAGCCCAAATCCACCACGGCTGAGTTTTGTCCGATGACTGCTAAACTGCCGTAATCAACGTATTGGAACGGGGCAACAGTTTCGCCTTTTAAGCGTTTTTGAATCAATTGGGCGAAATATTGACCTTCTTGCATGGCCACTGGGGCAACACCGGGAAGGGGACGTTCTCCTTGGTGGGGGTAGTTCGCCAAATCCCCAATCACGAAGATATCGGGGTAGTTCGCCAAACTCAAATCCGGTTCGACAATCACCCGTCCGGCGCGATCGAGTTCTGCCCCAGTGCGTTCGTGAATCACTTTCCCCAAAGGCGAGGCCTTCACCCCAGCAGCCCATAAGATGGTTTCGGTGGGAATCACGTCTTCGGCGTTTTCGTGACGTACCGTGACGGCATTTTCGGTGATGTTGGTAACCATAGTTTGGGTACGGATAGTGACACCCAGTTTTTCTAAGTCTTTTTGAGCGCGGGCGGATAAATCGGGGGTATAAGGCGGCAAAACCCGGTCTAAGCCTTCGATGAGGATGATTTTGGCTTGGGTAGTATCGATGTTGCGGAAGTCCTTTTTGAGCGCACCGTAGGCGATTTCGGCGATCGCGCCCGCTAATTCTACCCCTGTTGGTCCGCCACCGACAATGACGAAGGTTAGCCAGGCTTGACGGCGTTGGGGATCGTGTTCTTTTTCGGCGGCTTCAAAGGCGGCAAAAATCCGTCGGCGGATTTCGAGGGCATCTTCAATGGTTTTGAGGCCAGGGGCATAGTTTTGCCAGTGGGTATTGCCAAAGTAATGATGACTGACTCCTGTGGCGATCGCCAGGGTGTCGTAGTGCATTTCCCCATCGGGTAAAATGACTTTCTTGGCTTCGGGATCGATGTCGATGACTTCATCGAGGAGGACTTGCGTATTTTTGGCGTTACGCAGCACTAAGCGCAAGGGTGAAGAAATGTCTGCGGGCGAAACTGTACCCGTGGCAACTTGATATAGTAAGGGTTGAAAGAGATGAAAGTTGCGTTTATCAATGAGTTTAACTGCGACGGGGGCTTTGCCGAGGGCTTGGGCGGCATAAAGTCCCCCAAAACCACCGCCGACGATAACGACGCGATGAGGGGCTTGTGGGGTCTGACGATCGCTCATAATGCAATTTAATATAGTTTTAACAACATTAGTTTGGCTTAGTTCTAGCTTAAAAGAATCCGTCTGGGGAGGGCGTAACGGGTAATACAGATATGGTGGGATTTGAAAATGAAAGGGTGATTAGCGATCGCGATCGACCTGTTTTGCGTTTGTCTCAAGGTCATTTGAATCTGTTGGAGACTTGTCCGCGCAAGTTTCAACATCTTTATTTAGAAGGCTTGGGTTCTCCCAACGATCCTTGGCAACAGGAAGCGGGGGAATGGGGAAAGGCTTTTCACTTGCTGATGCAGCAGCAGGAGTTGGGGTTGCCGATTGAGGGTTTGTTACAAGGGGAGAAACCGTTGGCTGGTGCGATCGCGGCGTTGATGCAAGCTGCCCCCTATTTGTTCGATCGTCGTCCTTATCTCTTGCGAGAAGCCGAACACGGGCGATCGCTTTTTCTTCAGGATTATTGGTTAACGGTTATTTACGATCTCTTACTATTAGAGGGCGATCGCGCTCAAATTATCGACTGGAAAACTTATCCTCAACCTCGCAATTCCCAAGCGATTGCTCAAAATTGGCAAACTCGCCTTTATTTATACGTTCTGGCGGAAACGTCGGATTATGCCCCGGAACAACTCTCGATGACTTATTGGTTTGTGCGTTTGCCACATCAGCCCGAACATCTGACGTTAACTTACAGCTTGTCTCAACATCAAACCAACCATCAAGATTTAAGCAAATTACTAACTCAACTCACTCAGCATTTAGAGCGCTATCAACAGGACAATCGACTCTTTCCTCAATTGCCTCCCTCTCAACAGTTACAGTGCGATCGCTGCGGATTTGCGGCGTTATGTCAGCGTCCGACTGCACCGCTTCCCCATTGGTTGGTAACGTTAGACCAGGTGGCGGAGGTGCGCTTAAACTGAAACTGCTAAAGTGATGAAAATCTCTCTCGGATATGGGGCTTGAGAGTCCGGCGCTGCACAATCTGAAGAATTTGGTTTTCCTAGAGTACAGCGTCGATGTCCCTCAAACGCGAATAATGATTGCTGTCCCGCCAGCTTCAATGCTGTTGTATGGGTTTTTATTCGGGTAGGTTTTGCGGATTGAACTTTCCCCAGAATAGCGGGATTGCCACAAGAATCAGTTTGACAAACCAAGGTGCGAAAAAAAGGCAAAGAAATAAGCTTACAACTGCGATGAAAGCAGCAGCTACTCTCACGATTTCTTCCTTTGAGTTGATTGTCATAGAAACGGCAATGCAGGCAACAACCAAGTTAATTAATAAAGGCGCAAGCATCATGGATTCCTTCGTAATTTGACGATACAAGATGCGGTGCGTTCCTTCAGCATTTTGCCTACTTCCGTCTTGTCACTGGCAGTTTGTCGGTGGCAAGATGAACGTTTTTGTCGATACCCCATAAACCTAGATCGTTTGGGTCTCGATGTCAATTGCTTAAGTCAGAAAATCTAGATTTTTGCTATTTCTGGGGTTAATGCTTGAGATTGGTCACAGGCTCAAATGCTTGTATTGTCTGGATGTCAGGCAATCATTGCCTTGTCTCGTGCGATCGCCGTCACAATCTTTGCGTGTTTTCGATCCAATGGTAACGGTATTTGCGATCGCATCAATTCTAGATCGAACTCACCATTAGGGAGGGGAAGCGATCGCGTTATTTCTCAGGGGAATCAGCGATAGTAAGAATACAGTTATCTAGAACTTACGAGGACGAGCTTATGTCTTCTTTTGTGGAACTTATCCCTGGCGCGATCGCTGCTCTTTTTGCTACCACTAGCGATACCGGTTACTTAACCCAAACAGATCGCTACGGATTATTAGCTGCCATCCTGGATGAAACTTTCGCTCTAGAAGAACAAGAAGCCGTCAACCGTATACTCCACGGGATTCGCACGGGTAAACTCCAACTAATAGACTAAATTTACCGCGAACTCTGCGGAATTCCCTTTTTAAAACCTGAAGACAAAAACTCCCTACCAAGAACAGAACTTACAACTGAGTCATGTCACGATGGTATTGTGGCAATACGGCTTAGTCACCCTCAAACAAATTGATTTAATCTTCGATTGGTTAGAAACTGCTTAATCGCTACTTTTTCTCTAAGTCCCTATCAACAATAACTTGATTTTTCCTGACACAAAGCGCGATCGCCCAAAGTAAGATTTATGGTTAGGTTATCTGCGTATAATTAGGTCTTCGCGATCGCGTTTATCCTACAAACTTTATAAATTTTCTGCAACCACAGCTTGCACTTCGCCAGGTTTTACGCCGCGATACCAAACTTTTTCGGGTAAAACTAATACTATCGGGCCGCTACCACATTGTCCCAAACAACCACAACCCCTCACTTCTACATTCGCTGTGGGGTTTTGTTGCAATGCAGTCAACACTTTTCCTGAACCTTGTTTGCGACAAGTTCGATTTTGACAAACTAAAATAGTTTTGTCGAAAAGGCGTTCTTGTGTCATATAGCAGTAAGCAAGAAGGTGAGAAATTACCCCAAGAAATTCAAGAATTAGTCTCGAAGTTGTGCGATAAAAGCTTGATGAGTTGCTGTTCCTAAACCTTGTTGTAAACTCGCTAAAACTGTCCCCAAATCTCCTGCAATCAAAGCTGCAATCGACAAGCTTAAACCCGGAAAAACTCGACTATGAATCATACCCTTTTCGTCGGGATTCAGCAAAACATAGCGCCCTTCTTCTAACTCAAACCACTCAATTTGCGACTCGTACACCGACCAAACAATATACTCCTGTACGCCGTTGCGTTGGTAGACATGAAGCTTGTCATTGCGGTCGTAGGATGCCGTACTTGCGGCGATTTCGACGATGAGTTCTGGAGACCCTTCGATGTAATCATCGTCGCTCACAAAGGATTTTCCGCCCTTTTCCGGTTCAATTCGCAGCAGTGCGTCGGGTTGCGGTTCGTTATCCCCGTCCAGGCGAATTGTAGCATTATCCCCCAGTCGCGTTCCAGGAGTAGCCGCAGTATAAACTCCTAACCAGGTGATTATTTTGCTATGAGGTTCAGCATGAGTGCTAAAACGTAGGGGAGAAGCCATATAAACTGTTCCTTCGATTAATTCGGCTTTGACAGGTTTGGGCATCCCGTGATAGCGTTTTTCAAATTCGCTGCGATGCAGGCGATCGCCGTTTTCTAGAAAAGGTATGGGGGGGGTTGTCAGTTTAGCCATGAGTTTTGATGTGGATTTTATTTTATTTTGCCACGGCTTTATTGATATTTCACGAAGCTTTTTAATTTAGTTGAGCCAGTCTCAAGCAATAAATGACTCGGTAAAAACCGCAGAATCGGATTCAATTTTTAGGCTGAATTTTTCCCCTGGATTAGCTACAAATTGATACTGAATGAGTTGCTCTCCCGATTGAGAATTGAGACAGCGAAAAACCTCTCCAGTGATTGTTAAAATAGTTAAATATAGAGATTGCGGTAAAGTTGCACAAAGACCGTAGCTTTCACAAGAATGATAAGGTAATAATTCAACTTGGACATTGAGACGGCGATCGCAACTGGGTTCGAGGGCGATCGCGAGTATTAGTGGTGTTCCTAAATCTAAAACTTTAGCGCGACAAATTGTGGCCTGACGAAAATCTAAAACTCGCCTTTGAGGAGTCATAAAAGTAGTGAAAGCTTGCCAAGTTTCTGTAAAACAATGGTTCAACCAATGAGCTAAACAAGTTTGCGGCGGTTGTACTGCTTCCCAAGCTGTGATAAATGTCTCGATAGATTGTAATTGATTAATATTAATTTGTGCGGGTAAACTGTTATTAACGGCGGGATAATATCCTAAAAGTGCGGCAGTTTGTAAAGATTCGTTGAGTTGTAAAACGAAGCAACCTTGACGGTTATTTCGGGCTGTGGCAGGAATCTTAATTTCAGTTTGGTTTTCTAATAAAACGCGGCATTCAACTTGGCCAAAGTTAGCAATTTGTAAATCTGCTGGATTTAAAATAGTTCGCAATTTCGGTTGTGCTAAATCGCTTTTACAAAAGTAACTGGCTATATCTAAATAGGTTAAATAGTTTTGGATCAGCCGCGTCGCGATGGTATTAATATAAATCGTAAAAGCTTTTTGCCCATTAGTTTGTTCGGTGGCAAATTGATGAGCGGTTTGCCGAATTGCTTCTGTAATGGGTAAAGTTAGATCGGAGGTAAGGGTACTGTACATAAATTAATAATAAATTGAGAATTTAAACTAATTTAAAACCAAAGCCAGAATAGTGAGTCTTACCCAGTTGCTATTAATTTAGCAGCTTGGTTCGTGTTTCTGTACACTTCGATCTCGATCCCGATTCAGGATTGTTTTAAACAAAATATGTACAAAAACCAAACAGATTTCAGTTATTTTTTTGACTCTTACTTGCAGAATACCCCAGTTCTATCGCTAACGATCGCAACAAAGGTAAAGCTTTATGTCGCCAATGCCAATTCAGTGTATGATAATTAATTTTAAAATCTTGCGCGATTTGTGCCAACTTATCTGGGGGATTTTTTAACAATAAACGCTGACTTAATATCTGGCAATGACAGTCAGGATATTGCCCTGGATGGCATTGCTGTAACTTGCCTTCCGGGTCTTGGGCAATGTAGGCTTGTAACTGACGGCCAATGCGATTATGCTTTTGGGAGAGGCGATCGCGTTCGAGTTGTTCTCGCACTTCCCACAGACTCGGTACAGCCAGGCGATCGCCAAATGTCTCATTCCCAGTATTAGCGATGGGTTTATCGAGGGAAAGAGGGGCTTTGCGGCTTTGAGCGCGAAATTCGGCTTGAGGCGTTTTCAACAGGCGATCGCGCTCGGAGTTGTATAATTCTCTCACGCGGTACTTAAGACGCAATTTGCCGTTAATCCACGCGGTTAAACTCTGAACGAGGGAAGGGTGTTGGGGAACGAAATCGTGAATTTCGGTGACAAGATGCAGCAGAGTATCATTTAATGCTTCATAATAATCGGGATGGGGCGAGATCGTCAAACCGGGAAGTTGTTGAATCTCAACAATCAAACGGTTGAGGGAAACACGCCAACCAGGAGATCGTTGTTGCACCGAGGCAATCAACGCTTGCAGCCGTTGTTCTTGGTCGTTCACGATTCCTCACAAATCTGATTCTGGCAAACTCTAACTTGAACCCTTCAACAAATTGCTTCAGTATTCCTGACGAGACTCCTCAAGATTCTAATTCCCAGTGTCTTTTATATTGTCCGATGACTGCCAAAACCTTTACTAAACCAACATTTACCTCTCAACTGGTTAATGGTCTACTGGCCATCAAACCCCTGTACAACTTTGCTAAAAGCCGCGCTCGTCTTATGATGATCGAACGAGCCGAACGGTTGGGTGTTCCCTGGCGCGATCGCTGTCAACAATTGAGTACAATGAATTGGGATAGTTATCTAAACCCGATTCAGAACCTAGAACTCACTTACCCTGAATATTATCTGCGACCTTTCCACGCTTACGACCAAGGTAATCTCAGTTGGGAAGCCGCTTGGGAAGTCGAATCCGCCGCTTATGCCGTCCATTCTGGAATCTGGTCGGATGCAGGTATCAAAGGAGACCCCAAACTCCGCCAAAGTTATCACGAAATACTCGCCCAAAAGATTGACACCCCTCCTCAGCGTATCCTAGACTTAGGCTGTAGCGTTGGTATGAGTAGCTTTGCCCTTCAGGACGTTTACCCCAATGCCGCGATTGTAGGGGTCGATCTCTCTCCGTATTTTCTTGCTGTGGCTCAGTATAATAGCGAACAACAAAAACGCCAAATTACCTGGCAACACGCAGCAGCCGAAGCAACAGGTTTAGAAAGTCATAGCTTTGATTTAGTTTCAGCTTGTTTGCTATTTCACGAGTTACCCGTCACCGCAGCCCGCGACATTTTTGTAGAAGCGGCACGACTGCTTTCTCCTGGGGGTCATTTTGCTTTAATGGATATGAATCCCCAATCAGAAGTTTATGCCAAAATGCCGCCTTATGTGCTGACACTCCTCAAAAGTACCGAGCCTTATTTAGACCAATACTTCAGTCTTGATATTGCTGAAATTTTGACAGAACTAGGCTTTAAAAATATCGCGATCGCGCCAAATTCTCCCCGTCACCGCACGATTGTAGCCCAAAAATCGTAATCAATTATATTAGCTGAAACTCTTGAATTTTCCCCGCTAAAATTCGAGTTTCAGCTAATTTTATATCCTAGCTATTTTCCCCGTCAATTTCTTGTAATAAAGATGTCGCAAGGGTATATAACTCTTGGTGACAACAACCATTACTTGCCATCAAGCCTCCCCATTGAGATACATCATCAGTATTGTAAATCAAATTTTCTCCCTGGAAACTGGTAAAACTACCTCCAGCTTCAGTAAGGATCAATTCGGGAGCAGCAAAGTCCCAATCTTTCGGAGCAGTTTTCCCAGAAAGGGAAATATAAACATCGCATTTTTGTTCCACAATCGTCGAAATTTTGCCCCCAACACTTCCCATATAATTACGCTCTTGAAAAGGGATGCGACCGAGCATTTCATTCAGGCGTTTGTCGCGGTGACTGCGACTCGCAACCAAACTCAAGTCTTCAATTTTATGACGAGTAGAAACTTGCAATTGTTTGACCTCCCCAGTGCGAGTTTCTACATAGCTGCCTTGACCTTTCACGGCATAATAAAGCTTATTAGCTTCGGGAATAACAACCACAGTTAACATGGGGCGTTTTTGATAAGTCAAAGCCAAGTGAATTGCATATTCTCCTGTTTTTTCAATAAAGTCTCGCGTTCCATCAAGAGGGTCAATAATCCAAACCCAATCTTTGGCGATCGCCTTTTGGGTTTGTTTGTAAGTTTCCTCACTCAAATACCCAAAATCTTCGTGACTGAGTTGGCTTTGTAACTGTTCGAGAATATAACGATTCGCGGCCAGATCGGCAGAAGTCACCGGGCCATCTTTTTTATCTTGAATCTCAATTTCATCGCGATAATAACGATGCAGAATGTCCGCGGCCCCCCACCCCACTTGTCGAGCAACTTGGAGAATTTCAGTCAAGGCTTCTGCTGAATTGTCTGCTAATGATTTCACGATTTGACCCAGAATAACTAAGCAACATTTTAGGTCAAAGCGGAGTTTGCGAAAAACTACCGAGACTGAGGGATATTGAATTTATCTGGAGGACTCATCCTCCAAAATATCCGTAAAAATAACCGGATTTAGTAGGATTGCAGACGATCAATAAAGTAAGAACAGTGGCAGTTGCTCGTTTTGTCTTATACCTTGGATGAAGATAGCTTAAAAATCGCGACCATTAATTTTTAGAACATTCAACGATCGCATCCAGGGTTGGCAACATCTACGAGGGTATCTGTGTCACAAGCAGATATAGCACCAAAGACGGTCGCGCACTGTTTGATGTTTGAGGAAGCCCCTTAATTTTTCCTCCCAGGGAGAAAAGCCAACCAGATGAGAGACGAAGACAAAACCAAAGACCGACTAATTGAGGAGTGTAAAGCCTTGCGTCAGCGCGTGACGCATTTAGAAGCGATTGTGAGTAATAATGCTTCTGCTGCCCAGATTTTACAAGAATCCCAAGCATTATACCGCAATATTCTCGATAATACTGTTGCTGGTTTCTTTCAGATTACCCCAGATCGACAATATCAGGTGGCTAACTTGGCGATGGCTCAATTACTAGGCTACTCGTCCCCGTTAGAGTTGATAGAAAGCGTTAAGGACATCAAAACCGAGGTTTTTGTCAATCCCCAGAAATACGAAGAATGTCAGCGTTTGTTGAAGTCCCAAGGAGAAGTCAAAGAATTCGAGTACCAAGCCTATCGCCGGGATGGCATGATTATCTGGATATCGGATAATATTCGGGTAGTGCGCGATGATAAGGGCGCGATGGTGTACTTCGAGGGTAATAGTATTGATATTAGCGATCGCGTCGCGATGGAGGAGGAATTAGAACGCCAAGTCCAAGAGCGTACCGCAGCCCTCAAAGAATCCAACGATTTCCTCGTCGAAGAAGTCGTCCAGCGTTTTCGCTCCCAACACGACCTCCGAGCGACCAAAGTCCAACTCAAAGCTATTTTAGAGGCCGTTCCGGGGATTGTCTCCTGCGTCAGTAGCGACTTGCGCTATTTGGGAGTCAATCAAAGCCTCGCTCGCATTTTTAACCTTTCTCCCGAAGAATTTGTCGGTCAAGATATCGGCTTTTTGGGGTCGGGATCGGAGTTTAGCCGTTTTATTCGGCGATTTTTTGCCAGTTCCCAACAAGAAGATGCTTGCGAATTTACCGTGAAAGTCGAGGGGGAAACTCAGACCTATATTGTTGTCGCGCAAAAATATGCCGACTCTCAAGCTGCCTTTACCGTAGGCATTGATGTCACCCAACGCCGCTTGGCCGAACGACGGTTGCGCGAAGCCAAAGACCAGTTACAAGCCATTTTAGAGGCTGTTCCGGGGATCGTTTCTTGGATTAGTTCCGATTTGCGCTATTTGGGGGTGAATCGCCACCTAGCAGGTTTGTATGGCATTCGTCCCGAAGCCTTTGTGAATAAAGATATCGGCTTTTTGGGGACGGGTTCGGAATTTAATCGATTTGTGCGCGACTTTTTTACCAGTCCTCACTCAGACTCCTATCGCGAAGTTTCAGCCCAAGTCCAAGGAAAACCGAAAAACTACTTAGTTGTCGCGCAGAAATACGATCGCGATCGCGCTGCCTTTATCGTCGGGATTGACATCACCGAACGCAAACAAGCCGAGAAAGCCTTGCTCGAAACTGAAGCCCGCTATCGCAGTATTTTTGAAAACGCCATCGAAGGTATTTACCAAATTAGCCCAGACGGTTGTTATTTGAGCGCCAACCCCGCTTTAGCTCGCATTTATGGTTACAAGTCACCCCAAGCTCTGATCGCGAATTTGACCCACCGAGACCCCAGCGTGTACGTTGATTTCCAAAAACGCGATCGCTTTCTCAAACTCTTGCAAAAACGCGATCGCGTCTTGGGCTTCGAGGTGCAAATTTGTCGCCAAGACGGCCAAAAAACCTGGATATCAGAAAATGCCCGTGCTGTACGCAACGAACAAGGTCATCTTCTGTATTACGAAGGTACCGTCGAAGATATTACCGAACGCCAACTTGCCCAACAAGCCCTGCAAAAAGCCAACGAAGAACTCGAAAGCCGCGTCAGCGATCGCACCGCCGCTTTACGAGAATCCAACGACCAACTCATCGTAGAAATTGCCGAACGCCGCCGCATCGAACAAGCCCTCCGTACCTCCGAAGCCGAACTGCGAGCCTTGTTTGCCGCCATGACCGATATTATCACCGTCTTTGATGCCCAAGGACGCTATGTGCGAGTCGTATCCACCAATTCCGAAGTCCTCTACAGTCCCACCGAAGACCGCATTGGCAAAAGCGTTTACGAAGTCCTCAACGCCAACGAAGCCGACTTCTTTGTGGCAGAAATTCAACGAGTCATCAACACCCAAAAAACCGTCAATATTGAATATTCCTTAATCGTCGAGGAAGGAGAGACAAACCCTCAAGAAATTTGGTTTGCCGCGAGTGTATCCCCCATGCCAGATAATTGTGTCATTTGGGTAGCTCGCAATATTACCGAACGCAAGCGAATGCTCGATGCTCTCAGTCAAGCTGAAGCCAAATATCGCAGTATTTTTGAGAATGCCGCCGAGGGAATTTTCCAAATTGATCCCCAAAAAGGCTTTCTCAGTGCCAATCCCGCCCTTGTCAAAATGTACGGTTATGAAAGTGCTGAGGCCATCCGCACCCAAGTCCAAGACATTGCCGAACAGTTGTATGTCGATCCCCAACGCCGTTACGAGTTGCTCGACCTCCTCGAAGGCCAAGACGCGGTGTATCACTACGAATCGGAGGTTTATCGGCAAGATAAGAGTATCATCTGGATTTCTGAAAATGTCCGCGCCGTGCGGGACGACACTGGGAAAATACTGTACTACGAGGGGACAGTGGATGATATTACCCAACGCAAAGAAGCCGAACTTGCCCTATACCTCGAACAAGAAAAGTCCGAGCGTTTGTTGCTGAATATTTTACCGAGGGCGATCGCCGATCAACTCAAACAGTACCAAGGCTCGTTAGCCGAACGCTTTGACGAAGCCACCGTGCTATTCGCCGATATTGTGGGTTTTACGCCTTTATCGGCTCGAATTTCGCCTTTAGAATTAGTAAGCTTGCTCAATCAAATTTTCTCAGCCTTTGATAAACTTGCAGATAAACACGGTCTCGAAAAAATCAAAACCATTGGGGATGCTTATATGGTAGCGGGAGGACTGCCCGTTCCCAACCAAAATCACGCCGAGGCGATCGCGGCAATGGCTTTGGAGATGCAGCAAGAGGTACAGCGCTTTCGCTCTCACCTTGACAAACCCTTCGAGATTCGCATCGGTATCAATACAGGGCCTGTAGTTGCTGGGGTAATTGGCATCAAGAAATTTATTTACGATTTGTGGGGGGATACCGTTAATGTCGCCTCTCGTATGGAATCCCAAGGAGAAGCCGGTCGAATTCAGGTTACCGCTCAAACCTACGAACGCTTGAAAGATCGATATAATTTCTGCAAACGCGGTCAAATTTTTGTTAAAGGTAAAGGAGAAATGATTGCTTACTGGCTAGAAAGCAAAAAAGAAACGCCCTAAATTATTCGGTGGTAGCAAGTTGCCTGAGAATGCTAATACTGCCATTACGCCTGAGTCACCTGTCGAAGCGTTATTTCTACCCCATTGTATTGACTGAACAAGTGTATGCCGAAACGACTTGGGTTGCGAAAGATTTTCCACTCCTGGCGATCCGACAAGGATTCCCATAACGGCACGCGAGTGACTTCTTTGAGAACGGTTGTAGTCGTGCTATTGGTGGCTCATGTGGGACTTACCGCCGCCTTAATTGGCTATCTGGCATTTCGCAACGGTCAAAAGGCAGTCAACGACCTAGCTTCCCAACTGCGTCGCGAACTCACCGCTCGCATCGAACAAGAACTCACTCGCTATCTCGACACGCCCCACGATATTAACCGCGTTAGTGCCAGTGCGCTCCTGTCGGGAGACCTCAGAATTGACGATGCGGCGAGTGCGGGGTTGTTTCTCCAGCAAATGAAAGTCTCGCCTTTTCTCAATAGCGTTTACTGTGGCAGCGATCGCGACGGCAACTTTTTGGGGGTGACGCGGGCTGATGACAATCCGAAAAAGTTACTGATTATGGCTCGTAATGCCGTTACTGACGGCTTTATGTACTTCTACGAATTAGACAATCGCGGCGAAAAGCTCTTTTTCGTGGAAAAGGTGCGAAAATACGACCCCAGAGTGCGACCTTGGTACAAAGCCGCCGCCAATGCCAGCAGACCGATTTGGAGTCCGGTGTATCTGGATTTTACCAGTGGTTTGCCCACCGTCACCGCTAGTTTGCCCGTATACGATCGCACTGGTAACGAATTGATCGGAGCTTGTGGGGCAGATGTCCTGCTTTCGGCAGAGTTTCGCGACTTTTTACAAAACTTGGAAATTGGCGACAACGGTGAAGCTTTTATTATCGAAAGTTCGGGCAAACTAATTTCGAGTACCAGCGATAACGACTTGGTAATCGGGGAAGGAGATGATGCTCGCCAACGCCTCGCCAGCGAAAGTAGCGATCCCCTAATTCAAGATACTACCGAGTTTTTGCGCGATCGCTTCGGGGATTTTCGCGCCATTGACGGCACGCAACAACTAGAATTTAAAATCAACGGCGCGCGTCAGTTTGTGCAAGTGTACCCCATGCGAGATGGTCGGGGCTTGGATTGGTTGATTGTCTTGACGATCCCAGAAGCGGATTTTATGCAGCAAGTTCACCGCCAAACCCGCGCCAGCTTCCTTTTATCGATGCTGGTTGCTTTTTTAGCAGTGACCATTGGTATCCTAGCTGCTCGCTGGTTGAGTGGTTCAATTGTGCAGTTGAGCGGTGCGGCGCAAACCATTGCGGCGGGTAACTTTAGCAGTAATGCTGAACCAATTTCCCAACAATTCCTGCAAATTCGCGAATTTTCCAGCTTATCAACTTCATTTAAGTCTATGGCGGGGCAACTACAACGCTCGTTTCAAGATTTAGAACGAGTGAACGAACGCCTCGAACAACAGGTTCAAGAACGCACGGCTTCTCTAGTGACAGCAGAAGCCGAGTTACGGGGCTTGTTTGAGGCGATGACGGAGTTGATTATTCTTTTCGATGGCGGAGGTTATTATCGCAAAATTATCTCAAGCAACCTGGAGTTCCTCAAAGTCCCGGTCGATCAGTTGCTCAACCGCCGTCTCCACGATATTTTTGAGCGATCGCAAGCGGATAGTTTTTTGAGTCATATTCAACAAGCCCTGACAACTCAAAAAACCGTTAGTGTGGAATATTCTTTGGTGTTACAGGGAAAAGAAACCTGGTTCGCTGCCAATGTGACCCCTACTGCTAATAATATGGTGCTGTGGGTTGCTCGCGATATTAGCGATCGCGTCGCTGCTCAACAAGAAACCCAACTCCTCCTCAATCTTGCCCAAGCCATTAGTTCGGCAGTAGATTTTGACTCGGCTTTAGAAGTGGCTTTGCGCTTAGTTTGTCAAACGACTCAATGGGCTTACGGGGAAGCCTGGGTCGCCACCACCGACGAAACTGCCCTCGAATGCAGCCCCCTATGGTACTGCGATCCCGACGAAAAAGACAATCTCGCCGAATTTCGCAACTATAGCGAAGCCTTAACCTTTCTCAGCCATGAAGGTATTCCCGGTCAAGTGTGGGCAACTCAGCAAACCCAATGGGTGGAAGATATTAGCCAGTGGGATGATGTCTTTATGCGCTTAGAATTAGCCAATACCGGGGGACTCAAGTCGGGCTTTGGTGTCCCCATTCAACGTCCCCCCAATGGGTCTAATACCAGCGTCCAAACGCCCCAGAATGAGGTACTGGCGGTATTAGTCTTTTTTACTCGCGAGGCCAGAGAACAAGATGCCAAATTGCGGGATTTAGTGAGTGCGGTGGCGGCACAGTTGGGGACGGTGTTACAACAGAAAAAAGTGCAAGCCGAAATGAAAGCTTTATTTGCTGCCATGACCGATATGCTGACAGTACGAGATGTTTCGGGGCGCTGTTTGCATGCGATTCCAACCCAGGCGCAATTTCCCTTGATTCCCCTCGATGTTGCGGTGGGACGGACTTTGCCAGACGACCTCCCCCCCAATACCGCTAGTATCGTTCTCCAGGGGATTCAAACGGCTGTATCTCAGCAAATCCCGGTACGTTTGGAGTATAGCGTTCCTTTGTCTGATGGGGAGTTGTGGATTGCTGAAACTGTGTCGCCGTTGTCCGATGAGACGGCGATTTTGGTATCTCGCGATATTAGCGATCGTAAGCTTGTCGAAGCGGCTTTGCGTCTCGAACAAGAAAAGTCAGAAAAACTGTTACTCAATATTTTACCTGAAGCTATTGTCCGGCAACTCAAACAAGCTCCCGGTACTTTGGCAACGCAATTTGACGAGGTAACGATTTTAT
The DNA here is from genome assembly GCA_035968055.1 of Jaaginema sp. PMC 1080.18. Lineage (GTDB taxonomy): Bacteria > Cyanobacteriota > Cyanobacteriia > Cyanobacteriales > Spirulinaceae > Jaaginema. Next base: position 91,658 of record JAWQFT010000003.1, read on the forward strand.
TCGCGGATATTGTGGGTTTTACCTCGCTTTCAGAGCGTTTAGAGCCGATAGAATTGGTTAACTTGCTCAATCGCATTTTCTCTCAGTTTGACCTTTTGGCCGAACAGTATAATTTAGAGAAAATTAAGACGATCGGGGATGCTTATATGGTGGTGGGAGGATTGCCCGTACCGCGAGAGGATCACGCGGAGGCGATCGCGGAAATTGCCTTAGAAATGCAAGCGGCGATCGCCCAGTTGCAACAAGAAATCGACGAACCGATTAAAATTCGTATTGGCATTAATACCGGGCCAGTTGTCGCTGGGGTTATCGGAATTAAGAAGTTTATTTACGATTTGTGGGGAGATGCCGTAAATCTGGCTTCTCGCATGGAATCCCAAGGCGAACCGAGCAAAATTCAACTCACTGAGGCAACTTACCAACGATTGCGCCACAGCTATGTCTGCGAAAAACGCGGCGCGATCGCGATTAAGGGGAAGGGGGAGGCGATCGCGTATTGGTTGAAGGGCAGAATTTAGCCAGCTTTTTCAGTTACCAGGGATTAAGGGGGAGTAGTTTGGGGGAGTAGGGAGTAGTTGGGGGCATTGGGCAGTGGGCAGTCGGGGGAAGGAGTGGGGAGAGTGGGGAGAGGGGGAAGAGGGGGAAGAGGGGGAAGTAATTAGAATTGTGACCAACAACCAACAACCAACAACCAA